>CAZVMY010000499.1:0-2396 GCA_964628955.1 uncultured Methylocystis sp. | reverse complement strand
GCAGGGCAGGGCGCAGGCGTCGCGGGCGGCCGCGAGGTCCCCCGGTGTGCCCTGGAACCATGGCTGGTCGGTCAGGACCGACAGGCAGGCCGCCCCGCCGGCCTCGTAGGCTTTCGCCAGCGCCGGCGGATCGAACGTCGCGCGGATCAGTCCCTTGGAGGGGCTGGCTTTCTTGATTTCGGCGATCAGCGCCAGCTCACCCTTGGCGAGCCGCGCCGCGATGGCCCGGCCGAAGCCGCGGGTCGGGTCGGCGTCCGCCGCCCGGCGCGCGAGCTCGCGCTCCGGCACACGGGCTTTGGCTTCGGCGATCTCGCGCCGCTTCGTCTGCTCGATCCTGGCGAGAATGTCGGACATCACGCCTCGATATTGGAGGCTTCGACCAGCTTGTCCAGCGTGTGCCCCGCGCGTCCGTCGTCGATCGCGCGGCCGGCGAGGTCCGCGCCTTCGCGAAGATCGGCGGCGACACCGGCCACGACCAGACCGGCGGCGGCGTTCAGCACGGCGATGTCGCGGTAGGCGTTGCGGACCCCGTCCAGCACCGCGCGAAGCGCGGCCGCGTTGGTCGCCGGATCGCCGCCTTTCAGGGCCGCGAGGTCGACGCGCGGCAGCCCGGCCTCCTCCGGTGTGATCTCCAGGCGCCCGATCGCGCCGTCGGCGAGCGTCACGACATGGGACGGGCCCGTGGTCGTGAGTTCGTCGAGCCCGTCCGCGCCGTGGACGATCCATGCCTTCTCGGCGCCGAGCGCGCGCAGCGTCTCGGCCATCGGCACCAGCCACGTCGGCGAGAACACGCCGACGACCTGGCGCGTCACGCCGGCAGGATTGGCGAGCGGTCCCAGCAGGTTGAAGATCGTCCGCGTGCCGAGTTCGGTGCGCACCGGCGCCACGTGACGCATCGAGGCGTGATGCGCGGGCGCCATCATGAAGCCGACCCCGGCGGCCGCGATACAGCGCTCGACGCCTGCCGGCGTCAGTCCGACCCGGACGCCCAGCGTCGTCAGTACGTCGGCTGCACCCGTCAGCGACGAAGCGGCGCGATTGCCGTGCTTGGCGACTGGAACGCCACAGGCCGCCGCGATGATCGCGGCCAGGGTCGACACGTTCCAGGTGCCGACGTTGTCACCGCCCGTGCCCACGATGTCGATCGCTCCGGCCGGCGCCTCGACCCGCAGCATTCTCGCGCGCATCGCCCTGACCGCGCCCGTGATCTCCTCGACGGTCTCGCCCCTGACGCGCAGCGCCATCAGGAAGGCCCCGGTCTGCGAGGGCGTCGATTCACCCGAAAGGATGCGGTCGAAGGCGCCTTCGGCTTCGGGGATGGTGAGGCTTGCGCCGGTCGCGACCTTGGCGATGAGCGGTTTGAAGGAATCCATGACTCGCTTTCGAGGGGTCAGGCGGCCGCGCGGTGCGACGCGTTCCAGTCGGCAGCGAGCGACAGGAAGGTGCCGAGCAGCGTTCGACCATGCTCCGACACAATGCTTTCTGGATGGAACTGCACGCCGTGCACCGGATGGCGACGGTGCGACAACGCCATGACCAGCCCGTCGCCGGTCTCGGCCGTCACCTCCAGATCGTCCGGAAGCGTATCGCGGTCGACGATAAGCGAGTGGTACCGCGTCGCGGAGAACGGCCGGTTGATGCCGCGGAAGATCGCCCGGCCGTCGTGGAGGATGGTCGAGAGCTTGCCGTGCATCGGCGCCGGCGCCCGCGTCACGGTTCCACCGTAGGCCTGCCCGAGTGCCTGATGCCCGAGGCAGACGCCGAGCATCGGCACGGACGCTCCGGCGACGCCGATGAGTTCGAGGCAGATGCCGGCCTCGTTCGGCGTGCAGGGACCCGGCGAGAGCACGATGGCGTCCGGTCTGCCGGCGATCACCTCGCCGGCACCCGCCTCGTCATTGCGCAGCACGGTCACCTCGGCGCCGAGCGCGCCGAACTCATGCACCAGGTTCCAGGTAAAGGAGTCGTAATTGTCGATCAGCGTCAGGCGCATGCGGCGGTTGTCGGCCGCCCTCCCGATGCCGTCAAGCCGCACGCTCACTGTCCCCGCCCGGCGCGCGATGCGAAACGAACGGCCTCGTCCGCGGCGCGGAACAGGGCTTTCGCCTTGTTGACGCATTCCATCTGTTCCGACGCCGGGTCGGAATCGGCGACGATGCCGGCTCCGGCCTGAACGTGCATGATGCCGTCCTTGACCACCGCGGTGCGCAGGACGATGCAGGTGTCCATCGATCCGTCGGCGCCGAAATAGCCGATGCAGCCGGCGTAGATGCCGCGCTTGTCGCTTTCCAGCTCGTCGATGATCTGCATCGCCCGGATCTTCGGCGCGCCCGACACGGTACCGGCCGGGAAGCCGGCCGCGAGCGCGTCGAGCGCGTCGAAACGCGCGGCGATCC
>CAZVMY010000498.1:0-2404 GCA_964628955.1 uncultured Methylocystis sp. | reverse complement strand
GCGAGCCGGTCGCCTGGGGCCGCACGGCCGAGGTCCTGCATCCCGAGAACCTGCTGAAGGCACGTCGTATGGTCGAGTCCTTCGACCACGAAGCCGAGGTCTGCGGCCGCGCGGCCTGAGGCCGGGCGATGCTCGACCTGTTCGTCTCGCCCTTCGCGGAGTTCGAGTTCATGAGGCGGGCGCTCGTCGGCGCCATCGCGCTGGCGCTTGGCGGCGGCCCGATCGGCGTGTTCCTGATGCTGCGCCGCATGAGCCTCACCGGCGATGCCATGGCCCACGCGATCCTGCCGGGCGCCGCCATCGGCTATCTCATGGCCGGCCTGTCGCTCGGCGCCATGACGACAGGAGGCCTGATCGTCGGCTTCGCCGTCGCAAGCCTCTCGGGCCTCGTCGCGCGCTGGACGGTGCTTCGGGAGGATGCGTCGCTCGCGGCGTTCTATCTGATCTCGCTGGCGCTCGGCGTGACGATCGTCTCGCTCCGGGGCTCGAACGTCGACCTGCTTCACGTCCTGTTCGGGACGGTGCTCGCGCTTGACGATCCGACGCTGCTGCTGATCGCTTCGATCGCGACGGTGACGCTGCTGGTTCTGGCCGTCATCTACCGGCCGCTGGTGCTGGATTGCGTCGATCCGGGCTTCCTGCGATCGGTCTCGGGCGCCGGTACGCCCACGCATCTCGTCTTTCTGGCGCTCGTGGTGCTCAACCTGGTCGGCGGGTTCCACGCGCTCGGCACGCTGCTGGCGGTCGGGCTCATGATGCTGCCCGCCGTGACCGCGCGCATGTGGGCGGCGGACATGACGACGATGATCGCGATCGCGGTCGGGGCCGGCTGCGTGTCGAGCATCGCGGGCCTGCTCGTCTCGTTCCATGCCGGCATCCCGGCCGGGCCAGCCATCATTCTCGCGGCCGGCATCGTCTATCTCCTGTCGATGCTTTTCGGCTCGCAGGGCGGGCTGTTCCGACGCCTCTTCCCAGGACGGCATCTCGCAGGCTAATGTTATTGTATAACGTTAGCTGAAAGGACGCTCCATGGATCGCCGCACTGCTCTCGGTCTGCTCACGGCCGCACTGCTGGCGCCGGGCTCGGCTCTCGGTCAGGCACCGCTCCCGGTCGTCGCCACCTTTTCGATCCTCGGCGATCTGACCCGCAACGTCGGTGGCGACCGCCTGGCACTCACGGTGCTGGTCGGTCCAAACGGCGATGGGCACGTCTATGCACCGACACCTGCCGATGCCCGTCGCGTCAAGGAGGCGCGGCTCATCGTCACCAACGGTCTGAAGTTCGAGGGCTGGATCACCCGACTCGTGCGCTCGGCGGGGACGAAGGCTTCGATCGTCGAGGCAGCCAGGGGCGCGCGCACGATCAAGACCGACGATGCCTCGCCCGGTCACGATCACGGCGATCATTCGCACGCGGGCGAGACGGACCCGCACGCCTGGCAATCCGTGCCGAACGCCAAAATCTACGTCGCCAACATTCGCGACGCGCTGATCGCCGCCGATCCTGCCGGAAAGGACGTCTACTCCACGAACGCCGCGGCCTATCTCGCCAAGCTGGACGAACTCGACCGCGAGGTGCGCGAAACCATCGAGCGGATTCCGACCGAGCGGCGGCGCGTGATCACCTCACACGATGCTTTCGGCTATTTCGGCCAGACGTACGGCATCCGGTTCATCTCCCCGCAGGGCGTCTCGACGGAGTCGGAGGCCTCGGCGCGGGACATCGCCCGGATCATCCAGCAGGTCAGGAAGGAAAAGGTCGGCGCGATCTTCCTCGAGAACATCTCCGACCCCCGCCTCGCTACCCGTATCGCCGAGGAAACGGGCGCGAAGGTCGGCGGCACAATCTACTCGGACGCTCTTTCCGACGCATCGGGTCCGGCCGCGACCTACGTCGACATGGTCCGTCACAACGCCCGATCCATCGCGGCGGCGCTCGTGCCGCAGTCCTGACGAGGACTGCGGCGTCGGGCCTTTCGTCCGCCGCTCAGCGGGCCGAGAAGTCGGCCGTAACCCGCCCCGGCTCGATCGCAACGATATAGCCGCCGCCCCGCAACGGCGTCGGAACCTCGAGCGCGGCGGCGAGTAGCCTGGCCGCGGTGTCGATCACGTGGACCTTGCCTTCGCCTCCCTGGCTGACGAAGGCGAACCGGCCGTCGGGGGTGATGGCCGCGTGACGCGCTTCCTTCCCCGCAACCGGCTGGTCCGGAACGGGTCCACCCGCGAGTCTCGGCAGGACCACGCGGGCCGCCACCTGGCGGAAACCCGGCGATGCCGGGTCAACGTCGATCAGGTTCGCATGATCGCCCTCCGGGTGCACGCTGGCGTAGACCGCGAACGTCGCCGAAACACCGCCACGCCCGACCTGGCCGCGCGCGAGCGGCAGGCGATACGCCGCGTTGCT
>CAZVMY010000497.1:0-2404 GCA_964628955.1 uncultured Methylocystis sp. | reverse complement strand
CCGGCTGGAGCGGTAGCCGATCGAACGGTCAGAGCGGGACGTTCGTCAGGGGCGGCCGGCGTCCCGGACGTACGGGCGTCCGAGGGTATCGTTCCGGCCGAACGGACACGGCTGCGGAAACGTGTCGAGCGGTACGTCCATCTCGCTCGACGCCCGACCGATCGCATCCTGATCAGCACCGCTATGCGCCCGTAAAGCGCGGCAGCCGCTTTTCCCTGAACGCGCGCACGCCCTCCTCGAAATCGGCGCTCTTCCCGGCCTTGCCCTGCACCTGGGCTTCGAGATCGAGTTGCGCCGGGAGGTCGTTGGCGAGGCTCGCGCGCGTCGCCTGCTTGATGAGCCGGAAGGTCGCGGTCGGCCCCTGGGCGAGTCGGCCGGCGATCGCGGCCACGCCGGTCTCGAACTCCGCGTCGTCGAACACCTTGTAGACGAGGCCCATCCGTTCCGCGTCGTCGGCGCTCACGCGGTCCGCCGTGAGCATCAGGGCAAGCGCCCGTTGCAGCCCGACCAGCCGCGGCAGGATGAAGGTGCCGCCGGCGTCGGGCACGAGCGCGATCTTGGCGAAGCCTTCCTCGAGATACGCGGATCGCGCGGCCAGCACGATGTCGCACGCCAGCGCGATGTTCATCGAGGCGCCGACGGCCGGACCGTTCAGCGCGGCGATCGTGACCTTGGGGTAGTCCGAGAGCCGGGTGATCAGCGGGTTGTAGTCGCGCTTCAGCGGCGGTGCCAGATCGAAATGTCCGTCCGCGCCGCGCGGCAGCTCTTCCGTCAGGTCCTGGCCGGCCGAGAAGGCACGGCCTTCGCCGGTGAGGACGACGACGTTCACACCCGGATCGGCCGCAGCCGCATCCAGCGCGGCACGCAGGTCGGCGTGCATCCGCGCAGTGAACGCGTTGAGTTTCTCCGGCCGGTGAAGCTTGATGATCGCGACCCTGCCCGTCACGGTCATCCGGATCGTCGACGTTCCATCCATGGCGAGCCTCCCCTTCGCGATTTCGGCTTAGCAGGTCAGACGAGCCGCTGCACCTCGGCCCGGAGCCGCGGCAGCACGTCGGCCTCGAACCAGGTGTTTTTCTTGAGCCAGCCATTGTTGCGCCAGGACGGATGCGGCAGTGGCAGCAGGCGCGGCCGATCCGGACGCTCGAACAGCGCCCGCCAGTTCTCGACCACCGCCGTCAGGCCACCCTTCGCGGCCTCGCCGAGGTGCCAAGCCTGGCTATACTGGCCGATGAGCAGGATCAGCTCGAGTTTCGGCAGCTCTGCGAAAATCCGTTGGCGCCAGAGCGGGGCACATTCCCGGCGGGGCGGCAGGTCCCCGCCCTTGGCGTCGAGCCCCGGGAAGCAATGCCCCATGGGCACGATCGCCAGCCGCCGCGGATCATAGAAGGTCACCTCGTCGATGCCGAGCCAGCCCCGCAGGCGCACGCCGGACGGATCGGTGAACGGGATGCCGCTCGCATGGACGCGGGTGCCCGGTGCCTGTCCGGCGATGCAGAGCCGCGCGTCCGCATGGGCCTGGATGACTGGTCTCGGCTCGTGCGGCAGTGGCGGCTCGAACTGCGGCGCGTCGCGGCAGACCCGGCAGGTCGAAAGCTCAGCGACGAGCGACTCGAGGCTCACGTGCGGGAGCCCGGGAAATCAGCGGTTCGCAGGTCCAAGGTTTGCCGTTCTCCGAGAAGTTGTGCGGATTGCCACGCTGCACGATACCGACCGCGAGGGTGCCCGTCCGCGGCAGGACGAGCCGGAATCCCTGGCCTGCTCGCGTGAAGCTCCAGCAGAACGTGCCGCGCACCAGACCACCGGCGTAATAGTAGCAGACCTCGTCGCCCTTGATGTCCCAGCAGCCGCGATCGACAGGATCGTGATTGTTGTGGCCGAACACCTTGCCGTCCGGCGAATGGAACTCGCTGTAGCGCATGCCGTCGTCATGTACGCCGGTGACCGTGTTGCCTGAGATTTCGCGACGCAGTTCTTCGCCCGAAAGCTGCTGCGCGGCGGCTGGTGCGATCGGGAAGCCGGCGAGCAGGAGCCCGGCCGCAACGAGCATCATGCTGCAACGCTTGACGGCGCCGATGACCATGGCCGGCGTCAGGCTTTCGCGCTCGGACGAGCGCTCGCCGCCGCATGCCAGCGACGGACGTGGTGGAGAGAAGCGGGCAGGGTTATGCGGGCCGGTTTCATGAAATCGATCGTGACGAGGAGGGTGACGTCCGCGATCGTGTAGGCACCACCCGTGACGAATTCATGGTCGGCGAGGTGCCGATCGAGAAACGTGAGAAAATCGAGCGCGCGCGGCCGGTTGATCTCACCCCAGGCAGCGATCTGCGGCGTCTCCATCTGCGCCATCGCGGGGTGAGTGTGCCGGAAGGCGGCGGCGACGGAGGCGTAGAGATCGCACTCG
>CAZVMY010000496.1:0-2405 GCA_964628955.1 uncultured Methylocystis sp. | reverse complement strand
AGCGTCAGTACAAGGTGGTGCTGCCCGCCGCCGATCTGGCGGAGCGACTGTCGGGCCAGCTCGACGAGATGCGTCTCAAGGTCCGCATCCCCGGCTTCCGGCCCGGCAAGGTCCCGGTCGCGCATCTCAAGCGTGTCTATGGCCGCTCGATCATGGCGGACGTGGTGCAGAACGCCGTAACCGAGGCGAACCGCAAGATCGTCGACGACAACCAGCACAAGCTCGCCAACGAACCGCAGATCGACTTCCCCCAGGATCAGGCCGTGGTGGAAGAGGTCATGGCCGCCAAGGGCGACCTAGAATACAGCGTCGCGATGGAGATCCTGCCGCAGTTCGAGCTGGCCGATCTCTCGGACGTGACGCTCGAGCGCGAGGTGGTCGACGTCGCCGATGCGGACGTGACGGCCTCGATCGAGCGGATGGCGGAACCGGGCCGGCCGTTCTCTGCGAAGGACGGCGCGGCGGCGACCGGCGACAGGGTCACCGTGGACTTCACCGGCATGATCGACGACGCGCCGTTCGAGGGCGGTACCGGAGCCGACATTCAGGTCGTGCTGGGCTCCGGCTCGTTCATCCCGGGCTTCGAGGAGCAGCTGCTCGGTGTCGTTGCCGGCGACGCGCGGACCGTCAAGGTCACCTTCCCGATCAACTACACCGCCACGCATCTGGCCGGGAAGGACGCGGTCTTCGACGTCACCGTGAAGGCGGTCGAAGCGCCCGGCGAGCTCGTCATCGACGACGCGCTCGCCAAGCAATACGGCATGGAGACGGTGGATGGGCTGCGCGACGCGGTGAAGGCCGCCGTCGGCAACGACTATGCCCGGGCGACGCGGCGGAAGCTGAAGCGCAAGCTCCTCGACGCGCTCGATGCCAAATACACGTTCGACTTGCCGTCCTCGCTGCTCGAACAGGAGTTCGACGGCATCTGGCGCAGCGTCGAGGCGGAAATGAAGTCCGCCGGAAAGACGTTCGCCGACGAGGACACCACCGAGGAAAAGGCGCGCGAGGAGTATCGCCGGATCGCCGAGCGGCGCGTGCGGCTGGGCCTCGTGCTCGCCGAGATCGGCGAGAAGGCGCAGGTCCAGGTCAGCGACGACGAGGTGACGCAGGCGCTCGTCGAGCGCGCACGCCAGTTCCGCGGTCAGGAGAAGGAGGTCTGGGAGTACTATCGCAAGAACCCTCAGGCGATGGCCGAACTGCGGGCGCCCTTGTTCGAGGACAAGGTGATCGATCATCTGCTCGCGCAGGTGACGGTGACCGAGAAGAGCGTCTCGAAGGAGGAGCTGCTCGCCGACGACCCGGAAGCGGAGAGCTGAACCGGGGCGGTCCCTCACCGGCAGGCGGTATCGCGTCGTGAACCTGTTTTCGCCGCTGCCGGAAACGATGGAGGTGCGCGGCCCGGATTACTTCATCCCCGCGCATCCGGCGCCGCTCGAGCGGCGCCCGAACTTCCCGAGCTTCCTCCGCAACGCGCGGCACAGCCTGCTCGCGGTCTGGACGAGATCCGACTATCGCAGCAGTTGCGGCGGGACGAAAATCCTCGGCCGGCAGGTCGTACTCTGCAACTCGCCGGAGACGGTCAAATACGTCCTGGCCACGCGTAACGACAACTTCGAGCGCAAAAGCCCCCAGATGCGGCGGGCGCTGGAATATCTGCTCGGAGACGGACTCTTCATCAGCGACGGCGCGACATGGAAGCAGCGGCGCCCGCTCGTCGCCGACATCGTGCACAAGAACCGGATGCCGCAGTTCGGCCCGGTGATGGAGACGATCACCGGCGATATGCTGGAACGCTGGGACCGGCTGGCGGACGGCACCCGCGTCAATCTGCTCGCCGAGATGGCGACGCTGACGGCGGAGATCATCGCGAAGGCGGTGTTCGGCAACCAGCTCACGGTCAACGACGCCAGGGACGTCATCGAGGGCTTCACGGATTTCCAGCACCGCGTCGATTCGATCAACATCGCCTATTTCGTGGGCGTCGACGAAGGTCTGCCGCTGCTGCGCGGCCCGCGTCTGGCGCGCGCCGTCCGGCGCGTCCATGGCGTGATCGATCGCGTGGTCACCGAGCACATCGAGGGCAGGGGAGACCACAACTCCATGCTCGACCTCCTGGTCCGGAGGCAGCAGCGGAACCCGGACTCAGGGCTGGACAAGGACGCGCTCCGCAACGAGGCCGCCACGATCTTCATGGCCGGCCACGAGACGACTGCCGCGACGCTGACCTGGGCCTGGTACTGCCTGGCCCGCGCGCCCTGGATCGAGCGGGCCGTACACGAAGAGCTCGCGCGCGTCGTGGGCCCGCGTCGCCCCGTGCTCGACGACGTCCCGAAGCTCGACATGTGCCGCGCCGTCATCGAGGAGACGCTGCGACTCTATCCGCCGGTGGCGATCCTCGCGCGGCA
>CAZVMY010000495.1:0-2410 GCA_964628955.1 uncultured Methylocystis sp. | reverse complement strand
TTGAGGCGAACCTTGTCCTTGAGGTCGACGAGGCGCGCATCGGCCTTGGCGTCGATGTCCTTGGCCGTCACGATGACCTGGAATTCGCGTTTCAGTCCGTCGGAGACGGTTTCCTTCACCTGCATGGCGTCAATCTTCTTCCATATGGGTCTGACGGCGGCGCCAGACAGCTAAATCGTTCAGTCGGGGCGGCGCGAACTTCGAAGCTCCGGATATCCGGGGAACGGCGATCGGCAACCGCTGTTGGTGCGGGCGGAGGGACTCGAACCCCCACGACTTTCGCCACTGGAACCTAAATCCAGCGCGTCTACCAGTTCCGCCACGCCCGCGCGACCGTGCGCGATCCGCGCTCGCGCCGCGACGGCCGGGTCTATAGCGTGGCGGGACGGCGCACGCATCAAAAATCCGCGCCTGCCCCTCTCGTTCGTGACGATGCTGCGACGCCCATGGTCGACGCCCGGACGCCACCGCGCCATATGGGGGCAGAAGAAGCAACCGGCCGAGACAGAATGACCGAATCCCCCTTTCCAGTCCGGCTCGTGACCAGACGGGAGAACCTGGCGGCTCTGGCCGGCCTCGTCCTCTCTGTCCCCGGCCCCGTCAGCGCCCAGCCTGCGCCGGGCTCCGGCCGCGCCGCGCCGACTGGCACGGTGGTCGCGCGCACGATCGTGGCGCGGCCAGGAAGCTTGCGGCTGCTCCCGGACCCGGCGGACGAAACGCCGGCGTGGCTCTACGACGTCGAGGGTGGTCAGCCGGTGATCCGGATGAAGCGCGGCACGACGCTCGTGCTGACGCTGCTCAACCAGCTCCCGGAACCGACCTCCCTGCACGTCTACGGCATGCGCGGCGCCAATGCCGCCGACGGCGTCGTCGGACTGACGCAGCAGGCCGTTGCGCCGGGTGGCAGTCACGAGTACCGCCTGAGCCCGACCGATGCCGGCACCTTCTGGTTCCACCCGTTCGTTCCGGGCCGGACGGCCGAGCAGGTCGAGCGCGGCCTTTCCGGCGTCCTCGTCGTCGAGGAGGAAACGCCCCAGCCGGTCGATATCGATCTCGCCGTCGTCGTCGATGACTGGCGCCTGGAGGCTGCCACGCTAGACCAGGCGTTCGGCTCCGCGCTCGATGCCGCAACCATCGGCCGGCTCGGCAACCTGCTCACGGTCAACCGGCGGCCCGCCCCCGATGTGGTCGTGTCCCGGCCGGGCGCGCGGCTGCGACTGCGCTTCGTGAACGTCGCCAACGCGCGGATCCTGCCGCTGCGGTTCGAGCGGCAGGCCGCCGCCACCGTGATCGCGATCGATGGGCAGCCGTGTGAACCGTTCGACCCGCTGCGCAAGCAGGTCGTGCTGGCGCCAGGCTCGCGCTACGACGTGATGCTCGACCTGTCGCGCGAGAGCGGGGTCGAGGCGCGCGTGGTGGCTGCCCTCGGCAGCGGGCTGCCACTGCTCCGTCTGACGACGGAGGGCGATGCCGGGCCGGGCCTGCCGCCGGTCCGGCCATTACCGGGCAACGACCTGCCGGCGGCGATCCGCCTCCAGGCGGCACGACGGGCCGATTTCACGATCGGCGGCGGCCTTCCGGACCGCACCGCGCCGGGTGGCGCCCCCCCCGACGCTGCCACCGCGAGCCGTCTGTTCCCGAACGCCCGCGCCGTCTGGACGCTGAACGGCGCGCCGTCGCCGGGCTTTTCGGGCAAGCCGCTGCTGAGCGTCCGCCGCGGGAGCGTCTGCGTCATAGCCCTGGCCAACACCACCATCTGGCCGCACGTCATCCACGTCCACGGCCACGTCTTCAGGCTCCTGCACCCGCTCGACGACGGCTGGGAACCCTATTTCCTCGACACCATCGTCGTCCCCGAGCGCCGGACCTACAGGATCGCGTTCGAGGCGAGCAATCCGGGCCGCTGGGCCATCCGCTCCAGCGTTCTGGAGCATATGGAAAGCGGCCTCCTCTCATGGTTCGAGGTGACCTGAGATCGCACATTCCATGGGCAGCGGAATCTGCTTGCGAGATAGCCATTCAGCCTATTGTCTGAGCACTGCAGGCGTCGGCATGCCACGCCATCACGATGGAACGGCGTGCGATCGGCCATCGACGCGAGCGCCGGCGCTGCCGGCAATTGGCACGCGGGCTGCTTGACCCCTGATATCGCTTATGTTCCGAAGGGTCCGGGCCGGACCACACGGAGCGGTACCCGGAGCGGCGGGATGGACATCAGATGAAAAAGATCGAAGCCGTCATCAAGCCGTTCAAGCTCGACGAGGTGAAGGAAGCTCTGCAGGACGTCGGCGTCCAGGGCATCACCGTCATCGAGGCCAAGGGTTTCGGCCGGCAGAAGGGCCACACCGAACTCTATCGCGGCGCGGAGTACATCGTCGATTTCCTTCCCAAGGTGAAGATCGAGGTCGTT
>CAZVMY010000494.1:0-2411 GCA_964628955.1 uncultured Methylocystis sp. | reverse complement strand
AGCGCCAGCAGGTCGCCGCGCTTCGAGGGAGTGAGGGCGTGCAGCTCGTCGAAGATCACGAGGGCCAGATCGCCGAAGAAGGCCTCGGCATCGGCGCCCGAGACCATGAGGGCCACCTGTTCGGGCGTGGTCAGCAGGATGTCGGGCGGCTGCCGCTTCTGCCGGTCGCGGCGGGCATGCGGCGTGTCGCCGGTCCGGGTCTCGACGCGAATGGCGAGACCCATCTCGCGGATCGGTGTCTCGAGATTGCGCGCGATGTCGACGGCCAGAGCCTTCAGCGGCGAAACGTAGAGGGTGTGGATGCCCCGCGGTCGCGGATCGTTTGCCGGTGGACGTTCCGCCAGCCTGATCAGCGTCGGCAGGAAGCCGGCCAGCGTCTTGCCGGCGCCGGTCGGCGCGATCAGCAGGCTGGAGCGACCGGCCGCGGCCGCGTCGATCAGTGCGAGCTGGTGCGCGCGCGGCTGCCAGCCCCGCCCGGCAAACCAGGCGGCAAACCGGGGCGGCAGGCGCGTATCCGGGCTCTCCACCCGCCGGGGCTAGCCGGATTTGATCAGGACGGCAATCCAGCCCGGAACCTCCGCCCCGCGGTCGCGCCGGATCGACTGCGCGGCGAGGCTGGCGACGGCGAAACCGGACCGGCCCGCAAGCTCCGTCAGATACGGTCTCGAATGGGCGTATCTCACGTCCTCGCCGAGCGCGAACCCGTCACCCGTAGAGGCCTGGGCGCTGAAGGCGAACAGGCCACCGGCCGCGAGGACGCGATGGGCCTGCTCGAACACCGGCGCGAGCTCGCCGATGTAGACGAGGACGTCCGCGGCGACGACCAGGTGATAGCGACCGGCGGGTTCGGCTCGCATCAGGTCGACCACGTCGCCTTTCGCGAGCCGCGCGTAGAGGGGGCGTTCGTCGGGCGTCGTTCGGGCCGCGGCTTTCGCAAGCATCGCGCCCGACAGGTCGAAACCGACCAGGTGCCCCGCGAAGTCGGCGAAGGCGAGGCCCCCGAGCCCAGTCCCGCAGCCCAGATCCAGCATGGATGGGTGGAGTTCTGCCGAGTCTGGCCGCGCGGCCTCGACGGCTTGGCGCAGCAGGGCCGGCCCCACGTAGCCAAGTTCGTGGAGAAGATGGCCGTCGAACCGGTTCGCATAGCGGTCGAACAAGCCGGCGACGAAGGCTTGCGAGATCGCCGGCCTGTCGGCCGCCGCCTTCCAGCCGAGCCGAAGCGCGACGGCGGCGCCGAGATGGTCGGCCGGATCGATCTCCAGACAGCGCTCGAACGCCGATCGCGCCTGGTCAGCGTCGCCGGCCCGAAGCCGCGCCTGCCCGAGCGCGAACCAGCCGGCCGGCCAGAGCGGCGCCCGTTCGAGACATTGCTCGATCAGGTCGGCCGCCGCGGCGTGATCGCCCCCGGATTCGAGGGCCCGCGCGTAGGCGAACCGCCGGTCGGCGATCAGGTCGCCGGAACTCCCGGCCGGATCGCTCACCGCGTCAGATCCTCCGGTAGTTGTCCTCGAGCCGGACGATGTCGTCCTCGCCGGTGTAGCTGCCGACCTGCACCTCGATCAGTTCGAGCGGAATCCGGCCGGGGTTGCCGAGGCGGTGCACCTCGCCGAAGGCGATCTGCACGCTCTCGTTCTCGTGCAGCAGCCTGACGGTCTCGCCCACCGTCACCTCCGCCGTGCCGCGCACGACCACCCAGTGTTCGGCCCGGTGGAAGTGGCGTTGCAGTGAGAGCCGGGCGCCGGGCTTGACCATGATCCGCTTCACCTGAAAGCGCTCGCCGAGATCGACCCGCTGATACCAGCCCCATGGCCGGTGCATGCGCAGGTGCTCATCCGCCTCGCGCCGGCCGCCGGCACGAAGGACGCCGACCAGCTCCTTGACCTTCTCGGATGATTTCCGGTCGCTCACGAGCACGGCATCGGCGGTCGCGACGACGACGACGTCGTCGAGGCCGATCACCGCGGTGAGGATGCTGTCGCTCTGGACGAGAGAGTTGCGGGTGTTGACGAGCAGCACGTCCCCGATCGCGGCGTTGCCGGCCGCGTCGCGGGGCAGGACGTCCCACATCGCATCCCAGGAGCCGATGTCGGACCAGCCGAATCCAGCCGGCACCACCGCGGCCAGCGCCGTGTGTTCCATCACTGCGTAGTCGATCGAGGTCTTGGGCGCGATGGCGAAGCTGTCCGGATCGAGGCGCACGAAGTCGAGATCGACCGTCGCCTTCTCGACGGTGGCCCGTGCGGCCGCGGCGATGGCCGGCTGGAACCGATCGAGTTCGGCGAGCATGACGTCGGGCCGGAACAGGAAATAGCCTGCGTTCCAGAAATAGCCCTCGGTCACGTAGGCCTTTGCTCGTTCGAGATCGGGCTTCTCGACGAAGGAGCCGACGGCAAAGGCCGCTGTCTCCGGAA
>CAZVMY010000493.1:0-2430 GCA_964628955.1 uncultured Methylocystis sp. | reverse complement strand
CTGACGAAATCGACCTCGCTCGACGGCAGGAAATACGACATCGCCTGCGGCCAGATCGACATCGGCAATGCCGCGACGGAAATGGCGATGCGCATGAAGGACGGTGTACCCCAGGCCAACGGCACGATCGCCGCCGAACCCCTGATGGACCCCGCCCACGTCGCCAACGCGGTCGTCTACATGGCCAGCCTGCCCCTGGACGCGAACGTTCAGTTCCTGACGGTCATGGCCACCAAGATGCCGTTCGTCGGCCGGGGCTGACGCGCGGCTTCAGGCCGCCTTCGGAGCGTTCACCCTGTCCTGCGTGAAGCCGGCTGCCGAGGCGTAGCCGCGCACGATGGCCTTGCGGCCCTCGAAGTCGATCACGTCGTCGATGCGCGCGAAGCCGTCGGGCGCGCGCGCCTCGACGGCGTCGATCACGCCCTCCGGGCCGCCCCTGCGGTTCATGCGCACGATCTCGGCGGTCGGCGGCAGCCGCTCGCATTCGTAGGCGTGGAGCGCGTGCTGAGGCGAGTCCGACGTCAGCAGACAGTCGGCCAGAGCCCGCGCGTCGAGGATCGCCTGGCTGGCACCATTGGAGCCCACGGGATACATCGGATGCGCGGCGTCGCCCAGCAGAGTCACCCGGCCATGGCTCCAGCGCGGCAGCGGATCGCGGTCGCACATGGGATACTCCCAGAACTCGGGCGTCGCCTCGACCAGCGCGGCCGCGTCGATCATCGGCAGGTCGAAGCGCGCCAGATGATGGCGCAGGTCTCCGAACCGTCCAGGGCGAGACCAGTCCTCGCGCCGGGGCGGCGGGCCGCCGTCGCCCACCCGGGCGGCAATGGCCCAATTGGTCAGTTTGTGGCCCGAGCGGGCGCCTTCGGCGATCGGGTAGATCACGAGCTTGGCCGCCATGCCGCCGGCGATGACCATCGACCGGCCGTCGAGAAAATCCGGCCAGTCCACGGCGCCACGCCAGAGCATGATACCGTTCCAGGCGGGCGGCCCCTCGTTCGGGAAGAGCCGCGCCCGGATCACCGAATGGATGCCGTCTGCGCCGATCAGCACGTCGCCCCTGGCCGTGTCGACGTGCCGGCCATCGCGATCGAAGAACCAGGCGGTCACGCCGGCCTCGTCCTGCGCGAAGGCACCCAGACGCCGGCCGGCATGGAGACGGCTCTCGCCGAGCCGCATCCGGGCCGCCTGATGGATCACGCCCTGCAGCCGCCCGCGGTGGATCGAGAACTGCGGCACTTCGAAGCCGGCATCCAGCCCGCGCTTCTCGCGCCAGATTTCCTGGCCCAGGCGGTTGGCGTAGATCAACTCGTGCGTCCGGATCGCCACGCGATCGAGCGCCGGCAGAAGACCCAACCCCGCCAGTTCCCTGATCGCGTGCGGCAGCGTGTTGATGCCGACCCCGAGCTCGCGGATGCTCTCAGCCTGTTCGTAGACGTCGCAGCCGATGCCGCGGGCGTGGAGCATCAACGCCGCCGTCAACCCGCCGATCCCTCCGCCGACGATGATCGCCTTCATGAGCCCTCCCGCTGGATGGTTTATGAAAGGTGAAGAGCGCCGATGCCGCAAGTCCGGCGATGCAGCACTGTAAATGCCGGATCGTTCAGCGCGCGAGCGCCGCCGCCCGGATCTGGCCGAGCGTGGTCGAGGGTGTGATCGCTTCGGGGTCGACGATGCAGTGCAGGATCGCCGGGCGGCCCGACGCCAGCGCCCGCTCGAAGGCCGGGGCGAATTCCGTCGTCATCCGCACCGTCTCGCCGTGGCCGCCGAAGGCCCGCGCATAGGCCGCGAAATCCGGATTCTTCAGCGCCGTCGCCGAGATCCGGCCGGGATAATCGCGCTCCTGATGCATGCGGATCGTGCCGTACATCCCGTTGTCGACGACGACGACGACGACCGGCAGGTCATACTGCACGGCGGTCGCGAACTCCTGGCCGTTCATCAGGAAACAGCCGTCGCCCGCGAAGCAGACGATCGTACGCTCCGGGTGGAGCCTGCGCGCGGCGATCGCGGCCGGCAGGCCGTAGCCCATCGACCCGGAGGTCGGCGAAAGCTGCGTGCCATATTGGCGGAAACGGTAGAACCGGTGCAGCCAGATCGCATAATTGCCGGCGCCGTTGGTGACGATCGTCTCCGCCGGCAGGCGGTTCCTGAGCCAGACCATGACCTCGCCCATCTGGAGCGCACCGGGGCCTGGCGCCGGCTGCTCGCTCCAGGCGATCGCGCGTTCGTTGATCTCGCGCGTCCAGCCCTGCCACCGGATCGCGTTCGGTGGCTGCAAGCCTTCGAGCGCCGCGGTGAAGGCCTCCGGACTGGCGTTGATCGCGAGCGCCGGGGCGTAGGTGCGGCCGAGTTCCTGCGGGTCGGGATGGACATGCACGAGCCGCGTGCCGTCGCCCGGAATGTCGAACAGCGTGTAGCTGAGCGAGG
>CAZVMY010000492.1:1066-2440 GCA_964628955.1 uncultured Methylocystis sp. | reverse complement strand
GATCGGGCTGGAACTCGGCTCGGTCTGGCGGCGCCTCGGATCGGAAGTCATCGTGATCGAGTATCTCGACCGCATCCTGCCCGGCATGGACGGGGAGATCGCGAAGCAGTTCCAGCGCATCCAGCAGAAGCAGGGCATGGCCTTCAAGCTGTCGAGCAAGGTGACCTCGGTCGAGCGCACCAACGCGGGAGCCAAGGTGACGTTCGAACCCGCCGCCGGCGGGACGGCGGAGACGATCGATGCCGACATCGTCCTCGTAGCCATAGGGCGGCGCCCCTACACCGAGGGGCTGGGTCTCGAGGCGGTCGGCGTCGCCATGGAACGTGGCCGGGTGGTCATCGATGCGCATTTCCAGTCGAGCGTGCCAGGCATCTACGCGATCGGCGACGTGGTGCGCGGGCCGATGCTGGCGCACAAGGCGGAGGACGAAGGCGTGGCGCTCGCGGAAATCCTCGCCGGCCAGAAGCCGCACGTGAACTACGACGCGATTCCCGGCGTGGTCTATACGTTCCCCGAGGTGGCCGCGGTGGGCAAGACCGAGGAGGAACTCCAGGCCGCCGGAGTCTCCTACAAGATCGGGAAGTTCCCCTTCACCGCCAACGGGCGCGCGCGGGCCAACCGCACCACCGACGGGTTCGTGAAGGTTCTGGCGGATGCCGCAACCGATCGGGTTCTCGGCGTCCACATCATCGGCGCCAGTGCCGGAGACATGATCCACGAGGCGACGGTACTGATGGAGTTCGGCGGCTCGGCCGAAGATCTGGCGCGAACCTGCCACGCGCATCCGACGCTGTCGGAGGCGGTCAAGGAAGCGGCGCTCGCAGTCGACAAGCGCGCAATCCACGTCTGAATCCGCTGACGGTAGCCTCGGAGGCCGGGCCCAGCCCGGTCATGACGCCAGGGGATCAGAACGTGACGAGGATCTTGCCGAAGACCTGACGGGACTCGAGCCGGGCGATGCCCTTCGCGAAGTCCGCGAGCGGGAAGACCGTGTCGACGATCGGGGTCATGCCGTCCGCCATCTTGTCGAGGCTCTGGCGGATATTCTCGATCCGGCAGCCGAACGACCCGAAGATGCGGTACTGCTGCTGAAAAAGCTGCATCAGGTTGATCGATCCAGACGGTCCCGAGGTCGCGCCGCAGGTGACCAGCCGGCCACCGCGTTTCAGGCAGAGCAGCGAGCCGTTCCAGGTCTCGGCGCCGACATGTTCGAAGACGACGTCGACGCCCTTCCGCTTCGTCAGCTTGCGGACCTCGCCCTCGAACCGCTCCGTGCGGTAGTTGATGACGTGGTCGGCGCCGAGCGCCTTCGCTTTCGCGCCCTTCTCGTCGTCACCCACCGTAGTTATGACTTCGCAATTCATCGCCTTCGCC
>CAZVMY010000492.1:0-1056 GCA_964628955.1 uncultured Methylocystis sp. | reverse complement strand
TTGATCGCGACGGTACCGATTCCGGACCCGCCGGCATGGACGAGGATCGATTCTCCCTCCGCCAGCCGGGCGTTGTCGAACAGCATGTGCTGCACCGTGCCGAAAGCGATCGGGGCGCAGGCCGCGTCGATGACGTCGACGCCGACGGGAACCGGCACGACAAGCCGCGCCGGAAGGTTCAGCCGCTCGCGCGCGAAGCCGTGCAGATGGAAGCCGAGCACGCCGCCGACGTTCTCGCACAGGTTGTCGACCCCGCGTCGGCAGTTCCGGCAGATGCCGCAGGTCATCGCGCCATACATCGTCACGGGCAGACCCATCTCGAGCGCGTCCACGCCATCACCGATCGCGACGACGATCCCGGACGCCTCGGCACCGACGACGAGCGGCATCTGCCGCTTCGCGAAGGCCATGCCGCGAAAGCCCCAGACGTCGATGTGGTTGAGCGCCACCGCCCGGACCGCGATCTGAACCTCGCCGGGGCCAGGCGGCGGCGGCTCGTCCATCCCGGTCAGACGCAAGTCGCGATCGCCATGAAGCTGCAAGGATTGCATGGACGATCCGATGCGGAAAGCGGCCCGGTCTTTCAGGCGACGAGAACTTCAGCGGTCCGGGCCGCGACATATCCGCGATCCCGCGCCGAAAGGCGACCGATCCGCCTTGTGACGAGATCGAGCGGCAAAGTAAACAGCTTCCAGCGAACGGTCGATGCGTGAGCGAGACCAGCCTCGCCGAGGTCCGCGATCGCATGATCGCTCGGCCAGCGGCTCTGCGCAGCCGTCGTCATCATGCATCCGACGAAATGCATGTGATCCCGATTGAAGCCCTCCGACGAAAGCACGACGATGGGCCGAGGTTTCCGAACCGCGATGTCGGTGAACGGAAAAGGCGCGACGACGACGTCCCAACGTTCAAAGATCGTCATACGCGGCGTGGTCTTCGGGAGTGTCCCATTCGGACAGCAACGCGGTGAGCGATTCGAGATAGGTGTCCGTGTTCCATTGCGGCCCCTCACCGGAGTTGGTTGCCTCGGCGGCTGCCGGGCCGACCCCTACCGTG
>CAZVMY010000491.1:0-2447 GCA_964628955.1 uncultured Methylocystis sp. | reverse complement strand
CGATGGAGACTTCCGGCCAGGCGGCGTTCTCATCGACCCAGCCGCCGTCCGTGCACGAGACCTTGAACTCGTAGCCATGCATATGGATCGGGTGATTGGTCATCGTCAGGTTGCCGAAGCGGATGCGGACCTTGTCGTTCTTTGCCACCACGAAGGGGTCGATGCCGGGAAAGGCGCGCGTATTCCAGGTCCAGAGATTGAAATCGAGCATCGTGTTGACCTTGGGGACGTAGCTGCCGGCCTCGATGTCGAAGGCGTTCAGCAGGAACACGAAATCCCGGTCGACTCGGCGGAAGGCCACGTCCCGTGGGTGGACGACGACGAAACCCATCATGCCCATCGCCATCTGCACCATCTCGTCGGAATGCGGGTGGTACATGAAGGTTCCCGAACGCCGCATCTGGAACTCATAAACGAAGGTTTTTCCCGGCGGAATATGCGGCTGGGTCAAGCCTCCGACGCCGTCCATGCCGTTGGGCAGGCGCTGCCCATGCCAGTGAACGGCGGTGTTCTCCGGCAGCCGGTTGGTTACGAAGATGCGGACGTTGTCGCCTTCGACCGCCTCGATGGTCGGACCCGGCGACTGACCGTTGTAGCCCCATAAATTAGCCTTCATGCCGGGCGCGATCTCCCGCACGACCGGCTCGGCCACGAGGTGGAATTCCTTCCAGTCACCGTTCATCCGCCACGGCAACGACCAGCCGTTGAGCGTCACGACCGGCTGATAGTCGGGTCCCGTTTTCGGGACCTGCGGCGCCTGCGTCGCCGGGCTTCTGGTCGATGCTGCCTCGGGAACAGCGGCGAATGCGGTCCGGCCGCTGACGAACCCGGCTCCGGCCGCGATCAGGCCGGCCGATCCGACGAAATTTCTGCGAGAAAGGCTCATGCTCGTTCTCCTGTCGACTGAATCAATGGGCGGCCGCGCCACCGGCTTCGGCCTGCGCGACGGCGGTCCCGCCGCCGCCCCCACCGCCGAGGCCGCCGCCGATGACAGCATGCTTGAAGTCCACGTCGGCTATCCAGAAATCGCGCCGCGCCTCGATCGCCTGGGCGTTGCTCAGGATGCGCGCCCGCGCGTCGACGATCAGTGTCGTCACGTCGATCAGCATGCCGCTGTACTGAAGCAGGGATTCGTCCTGGATAATCTTGCGCAGCGGCAGCACCTGCGTCTGGAAATAGCGCGCCAGGTCGTGGTTGCCACGGTACCCCGCGTAGGCCTCGCGCACTTCCGATCGAACCGTGATCGCCTTCTCCGCCAACCGGTTCGCGGCCTGGAGATAGGTCTCCTCGGCACGGACCACCTTCGTCTGCCCGAAGTCGTAGAGCGGGATCTCGAATTCGAGCCCGAGACCCGCCCGGTTGACGATCGATTTCTCGCCGGCCGGGTCGGACGGCTTGCTCCGTTCGAAATTGCTGGTGCCGACGAGGTCGATGTCGTTCACGAACCGTGTCACGTTGGTGAGACCCAGTTCCTTCGCGGTGAGGTCGAGGTCACCCCGCGCGATCTGAAGGTCGACCCGCTTGCGCAAGGCCTGTCCCTCGAGGTCCTTCGCGGACGCCAGCCGCGCGGGCAGGGCCGGCAGGCTGGACGGCAGCTTGAAGGCGATGTCTGCGCCCCAGAGCCCCATCTGGCGGACGAGGCGCTCGCGTTCGAGCTTCTGCTGCAGGCGCGCCTTCGCCAGCTGCGCGCCGATCTCGACATACAGGGCATGTTCGCGGGCCTGCTCGAGCTTGTTGAGGGCTCCGGACTCCCCCAGCCGCTTGACAAGTTCGGATGTCGCTTCCGCTGTCTCGCGGGCCTGACTGAGGTATCCCACCTGCTGATTGGCCGCGACGGCGCGGTAGTACTGTCGGCGGGTGTCGGCGGCCAGCTTGAACACAGACTCGGCCGCCTTGAGTTGAGCGCCGCGGAACCGGTCCGCCGCAACCTCGGCGCGGGCCGGGAGGGTGAGGATCGCAAGGATGTTCAGCGCCACCTGGCGCTCGATTTCGAGGTCAAGATCACCACCCAGCCGGCTCAGGCCGAATTTCGGGTTCGGTGGCAAGCTGTCGGCCACCATGCGCGCCTCCGCGATTCCCAGTTCGTTGAACGAGGCCTGAAGACCGCGGTTGTTGAGAAGCGCGATCTGGACGGCGGCATCCGCGCTCAAGGGCTTCTTCAGCAGCGCCCGAACCCGAAAACTCGCGGAGTCCGCATCGGCCTCGGTGGCGATTTTTACCACGTCCTTGCCAAGTTCGGCGGTGGCCAGCGAACGCGCCGTAGAGACGCCACCGTCTGACGAGAATTGGCAACCGCCGAGCCCGACCCCGAGCGCGACCGCCACAGCAGGCGCCAGCCACAAGCGAAAAACGACCATCGTCAGTTCGTCTTCGGAGTGACCTGACGGTTCAGCTCCTCCCAGCCCTTCGGCTCGACCGGCCGGTAGCTCTTCACGCCGCCGGTGACC
>CAZVMY010000490.1:0-2465 GCA_964628955.1 uncultured Methylocystis sp. | reverse complement strand
CCGCCCGCGTGCAGCGTGCACATGATCACTTCAAGCGCGGACTTCTTCGGAAACTTCGGATGCGGATCGACCGGGATGCCGCGGCCGTTGTCGGTGACGGTGAGAAAGCCGTCGGCGGTCAATTCGACCTCGATGAACGTGGCGTGTCCCGCCAGCGCCTCGTCCATGGCATTGTCGATCACCTCGGCGAAGAGATGATGCAGCGCCTTCTCGTCGGTGCCGCCGATGTACATGCCGGGCCGCCGGCGAACCGGCTCGAGACCCTCCAGCACCTCGATGTCGGCCGCGGTGTAGCTCTCGACCGGACCGCGCCCCGCGTTGGCCCCGGGAGGGACGCGTGCCGCCGCCTGCTCCTCGCTGGCGGGTGTCGCGCGAAGCGGCATCGGGCGGGGCGCGGCCTCGACGGGGCGGGTCTCCGTCGGCGCACGCCCCATCAGGTCCTTCGCCGCGCGTTCGAGCTCCCCGAACAGGTCCCGCGCCGGGGCTGGCTTCGATGCCATTCGCTCTCCATCCTCCGCTGATTCCGGGTCGCCAGACCGTATGGTAAGCCGCGCGGTCTTTGAACCGTCCGGCGCTCGGTATCGACAGGCGTAGAGCCTTGTGAGCAGCTTGACAAGAACAAAATAGCAACTAGAACGGAATGGCAACATAGGAGATCGCGATGATCCGGACATTGATGGAAGACGTCGCGGAGCTGGCTGCTCTGGGCACGTTCGTGGCGATGGTCGTGGTCTGGGCCGGGGTTCTCGCCCCTGGCTGACTTCGATGTGGACGATCGCCCGGAGGACTGGCGTCGCCGGTCACCGTGGTGGAGAAGCGCTATCCGCAGGAGGTGTTCGTCGCGATGAATCCCGGTTTCGTCCATCTCCACGTTCATTCGGCCTATTCCCTGCTCGAGGGCGCGTTGCCGATCGCCACGCTCGCCAGGCTGGCCGCGGCGGACCGCATGCCGGCGCTGGCGCTCACGGATACCGCCAACCTGTTCGGCGCGTTGGAGTTCTCCGAGAAGATGGCTTCGGTGGGCATCCAGCCCATCGTCGGCCTCCAGATTGCGGTCGACTTCGGCGACCGGGCGCCCGCACCCGGACGGCCGCATGCCGCGCGGCAGAGTCGTGGCAACCTTGTCCTGCTCGGGACCGATGCGAGCGGCTATGCGAGCCTGCTGCGACTGTCGAGCCGGGCATTTCTCGAGGTCGCGACCGATGACGTGCCGCACGTGACCATCGGCGGGCTCGTCGCCGATGCGGCAGGGTTGATCTGCCTGACGGGTGGGCCGGGCGGCCCGCTGGACACCGCCTTCGAGGCGGGAACGGGCGATCTGGCGGCCGCGAGATTCCGCCGGCTCGCGGACCTGTTCGGTGATCGGCTTTATGTCGAGCTTCAGCGGCATGGCCTGGACGGCGAACGGCGGAACGAGCCGGAGCTCGTCCGCCTGGCCTATGCATCAGGCGTGCCGCTGGTGGCGACGAACGAGCCGTTCTTCGGCGCCGCCTCGGATCACGAGGCCCACGATGCGCTGCTCGCGATCGCCGAGGGGCGTGTGGTGTCGGACGACGGGCGGCGCCAGCTCACGCGGGAGCATCGGTTCAAGAGCCGGGCGGAGATGGCGGCCCTGTTCGCCGATCTGCCGGAGGCGCTCGCGTCGACGGTCCAGATCGCCCGGCGTTGTCATTTCCGCCCGGTTACGCGAAAGCCGATCCTGCCGCGTTTTTCGACCGAAGAGGATGAGCAGGCGCTCTTGCGGCGGGAGGCGGAGGCGGGTCTGGCGCGGCGGCTTGCGGCGCACGCGCCGGCGCCGGGTCTGACGGAGGCGGATTATCGGGAACGGCTGACGTTCGAGCTCTCGGTGATCGAGCGCATGAACTATCCGGGATATTTCCTGATCGTCGCCGATTTCATCACCTTCGCGAAGACGCGCGCCATTCCGGTCGGGCCAGGCCGCGGTTCGGGTGCGGGCTCGCTGGTCGCTTATGCGCTGACGATCACCGACCTCGATCCGCTGCGCTTCGGTCTGCTGTTCGAGCGGTTTCTCAATCCGGCGCGCGTGTCGATGCCCGATTTCGACATCGATTTCTGTCAGGACCGGCGCGAGGAGGTCATTCGCTACGTACAGGAGCGCTATGGCCACGATCGCGTCGCGCAGATCATCACGTTCGGCACGCTGCTGGCGCGTGGCGTGATGCGCGACGTCGGACGCGTCCTCGAGATGCCGTATGGCCAGGTCGACAAGCTGACGAAGCTCGTGCCCCAGGCGCCTGGCAAGATCACACCGCTCGCGGAGGCGATTGCCGGCGAACCGCGGCTGCGGGCCGCAGCCGAGGACGAGCCGGTCGTCGGGCGCATGCTCGACATCGCGAGGAAGCTCGAGGGGCTGTTCCGTCATGCCTCCACCCATGCCGCCGGCGTCGTCATCGGCGACCGGCCGCTCGCCGAACTGGTGCCGCTCTACCGCGACCCGAAGTCCG
>CAZVMY010000489.1:0-2477 GCA_964628955.1 uncultured Methylocystis sp. | reverse complement strand
CCATGGCCCGGCCGGCGCCGTTCTGCATCTGCCGCGACATGAAGATCCACGCGCCGAGGATGATGAGGATCGGCAGCCAGTTCAGGAGCAGCGTCATGAACCAGGGTGTATCCGACGTGGGCGAGCGGGCCGAGATGTCGACCTTCTTGTCGTGCA
Source organism: uncultured Methylocystis sp. (assembly GCA_964628955.1). Classification (GTDB taxonomy): domain Bacteria; phylum Pseudomonadota; class Alphaproteobacteria; order Rhizobiales; family Beijerinckiaceae; genus CAZVMY01. Next base: position 2,321 of record CAZVMY010000489.1, on the reverse strand, counting down.
GACGCTCGACGATCTTGGGATCGAAGGGCGAGTAGGTCGTGAACGATTCGCCGTTGGTCAGCGTGCCCGAGATGTCCTGCCCGGAGATCGTGACCTTCCGGACGAGGCCCGCATCGACGTTGTCGAGGAAGGTGCTGTACGGCATCTCGCGAGCGCTGGAGCGGCCGCCCTGGTTCTGGAACAACGTCACCAGCGCCAGGACCAGCAGAAAGATGATGGTCCAGAGAGCGAAATTGCGGAAGTTCGGATTCATTCGGAAGCCATCCTGAAGGCGGCGAGACGCCAAGAACGCGTCCGACGATGATCAATGTAGGGTTCGACGGGCGACCTGCCAAGTAAAGGAGCGTCGCAGGGCAAAATCATGGTTGGAGGACGATGATTCATGCCGATCGTCCCCGGCGCGGCGGGGCCCGGCTGACGCGCAGCCGGGCGTCGCCGAGGTCGAAGATCAGTCCGCCGAGCGTCCGGCGGAGCGGGCTGCCGGCTGCTTCCGCGCCGTCCAGCGCCGCGAGCAGGCGCTCCAGCCTCTCCAGCCGGGGCATGGCCGCCCCGCCGTCCGCTTCGGAGCCGCCCTGGTCCCCGAAATGCCGCAGACACCGGCCGAGCACGCGCAGCCTGATCTCTGCCGGCGCCATGGTGCACCGCCAGGCGAGATCGAGGCCCGCCCCGTCGGCCGATGCGATCGAGGCGAAAAGCCCCGTCGTGGCGGCTTCGAGCGCGTCGTCGGCGCGCGCGGCCCTGTCCGCCAGCCTGAGCAGGCGCCGGGTCGAGACGCCTTCGGCTGCCAGCAGCGGCAGCACCTGCCGCAGCCGCGCCCGCGTGAACGCGGGGTCCTGATTGGACGGGTCGTCGAAGAACACGAGGCCGCGCGCCGCGCAGGTGGCGATCAGCCGCGCCTTCGTGATGCGCAGCAGAGGTCTCAGGAGCCGGACGCCGCTCACGCTGCTTTCGGGACGCATGCCGGCGAGGCCGCCGACCCCGCTGCCGGCCGCCAGGCGCATGAGCACGGTCTCCGCCTGGTCGTCGGCGTGATGCGCGGTCACGATCGCATCCGCGCCGATCCGCGCGGCATGTCCTGCGAGCAGCCCGTAGCGCGCCGTTCGCGCCGCCGCCTGGAGGCCGCTCGCGGGATGCTCACCGTGCCAGGCGAGCGTGGTGTGGCAAAGTCCGTGGCCTTGCGCGATCCGCGACACGGCTGCCGCCTCGGCCGCCGATCCCTCGCGCAGCCCGTGGTCGACGGTGGCGACGGCAGGACGCGGCAGACGCTTCGAGCCCGCCCATTCGGCGACGAGGGCAAGAAGGGCCATCGAGTCGGGGCCGCCGGACACGGCGATGAGCAGATGTCCGGCACCGTCCAGAAGCGAGAGACATTCGGCGGTTTCGGCCGGTTCGATCGGGCCGGCGAGCGCCGTCGTCACGTGCAGCGGGCGCGCTGCTGCTCGCGGGTCACGCCCTGCTTGATGGCGGTGGAGGCGTTCGGATACTTCCGCCCGACGTCGGTCAGAACGGCGCAGGCCTCTTGCAGGGCGCCGAGATTGCGCAGGCTCACGCCGAGCTTCAGCTGCGCCTCGGCGCCGCGGGTCGCGCGCGGGTATTTGGTCGTGTAATCGACGAATTGTTCGGCAGCCTCGCGCCAGCGCTGCCGCTGATAGAGGCTGTCTCCCAGGCCGACCATGGCGTCGGGGGCGAGCCTGTCGCGCGGGCGATTGCGCAGGAACTCCCGGAACGCCGCTTCGGCACGTTCGTAATCGCCTGCCGCGTAGAAGGCCTGGGCCTGTTCGATCTCCTCACGCGGCGTCAGGGCGACGCCGGACGCGATCGGTCCCGGACCACGCAACGATCCCTGCCCTTCGAGGTCGAGCGGTTCGGTCGGGTCGCGTCCGAGGGTCACCGGATCGCCTGCGATGATCTCACCGGGATTGGCCACGACACCGGGTGCCACACGACGGCCGGCGGTGAGCGGCGCCGAAGCGACACCCGGCGTCCCGAGGTCGCGGGGAGACCCGGGAGCAGCCGGCTGGAGCGCCGGATCGAACGCGTCGCCGCGCTGCGAGCGACCGGCGGGCGACGGCGTCGCCGGCCGTGGACGCCCGCCGAGCTCGCCGAAGCGGAACTCGGTGTCGTTCTGGAACTTGCGGAGCTGATCTTCCAGCTGGCGGTTCTGGAACTGCAACTGTTCGACCTGGCCGTTCAGCCGGCGAAGCTGCGCCTCGAGGTTCTGGATGCGGACCAAGGCATCGGCCGCGTCCTGTGCCACAGCCGGCACGATCGCAAAGGCGAGTAGCAACCCCGCGAGGGTCAAGCGGAAAGGCCGTGCGATC
>CAZVMY010000488.1:0-2488 GCA_964628955.1 uncultured Methylocystis sp. | reverse complement strand
GCGCTGCGTGTAGATCGTGGTGATCTGCCGCTGCGTGAAGGCGTTGGCGAGCGCGGTATCGACGTCCTGGACCCGGACGCCCAGCCGCGCCGCAGCCTGCCGGTCGATCACGACGTTCGCCTGGAGGCCGTTGGGCTGCCGGTCGGAGTTGACGTCGGTCAGTCCCGGCACGGTCTTCAGTCTGTCGACGACGCGCGGCGCCCAGGCGACGAGTTCCTCGAAGTCGGCGTCCCAGAGCGTGAACTGGTTCTGCGCGTTGGCGGAGCGCGCGCCGACGCGGATGTCCTGCGGCGCGAACATGAAGAGGTTCGCGCCCGGCACCTCGAGCAAGCGAAGTCTCAGCCGTTCGATCACCTTCGGAGTCGTGTCGCGCTCGGCGGGGGGCTTCAGCGCGATGAAGAGCTGGCCCTGATTGGCGGCGCCGGAAAAGCCCGCGCCGACCGAGGACCCCAGGCCGGCCACGGCCGGGTCCTGTCCCGCCAGCGTCGCGAGCTGGCGCTGGATGAGGGTCATGGCGGGATAGGAGATGTCGGTCGCGGCCTGTGTGAAGGCCATCACGAACCCGGTGTCGTCCTGCGGCACGAACCCCTTGGGCAGCCGGATGTAGAGCGTCACCGTCCCGGCGACGGTCGCGACCATGACCAGCATGGTCAGGACGCGGTGGCCGAGCACCCGGTCGAGCGAGCGGCCGTAGAGTGCGATCAGCCGCCCGAGAACGGCACCGGCCGGAGGCGTCGCGCTGGCCGACGGTCTGCGATGGGCCAGGATCATCGGCGTGACGGTCAGCGACACGATCGTCGAGACCACGATGGCGAACGCGAGCGTGAGCGAGAAGGTGAGGAAGAAGCGCCCGATCACCCCGCCCATGAAGAACAGCGGGATGAAGGCTGCGAGAAGCGAAGCGCTGATCGAGATCACGGTGAAGCCGATCTGCCGCGCACCTTCGATCGCGGCGGCCAGCGGAGGCATGCCGGCTTCCAGCTTCGCCTGGACGTTCTCGATCATCACGATGGAATCGTCGACCACGAACCCGATGGAGACCGCGAGAGCCATCAGCGACAGGTTGTCGACGGAGAAGCCCGCGACCCACATCAGCGCGAACGTGCCGGCGAGCGAGAGCGGCACGGTGACCCCCGCCGCCAGCACCGGGGTCGCCCGCCGGAAGAAGACCAGCACCACGGTCATGACGAGCGCGACCGTCATCACCAGCGTCCATTCCATGTCGTCGACGCTGGCGCGGATCGTCGTGGTGCGGTCGACGAGCACGGCGACGTCGATGCCGGCCGGGATGCGGGCCTGAAGCTCCGGAATGAGCGCCTTGATCGCGTCCACCGTCTCGATGACGTTGGCGTTCGCCTGCCGGGTGACCGTGAGCAGCACCGCCGGCTGGCCGTTGTACCAGGCCTCCGAGCGGCGGTTGCGCACGCCGGGTTCCACCGTGGCGATGTCGCCGAGCCTGACCGCCACGCCGTTGCGGGCGCGCACGACGATTGCCGCGAACTCGTCGGGCGTCGTGAGCTGGCCGTTGATGCCGAGCGTCATCTGGCGTTCCGGTCCGTCCACCGCGCCGATCGGCCCGAGGGTACTGGCTCCGGCGATCGCCGCGCGGACGTCGTCGAGCGCCAGGCCCATCGCCGCGATCCGGTCCGGATCGAGGCGGACGCGGATGGCCGGCTGGTCCGCACCGCTGACCGCGACCTCGCCGACACCGTCCACCTGCGAGATGCGCTGCACGATGACGCTGTCGGCGGCGTCGTAGATGGCGCTCGCGGCGACGTTGCGCGAGGTCAGCGCGAGGATCAGCACCGGCGTTGCGGCGGGGTTGATCTTGCGGAACGACGGCAGCGTCGGCAGGTCGCCGGGCAGGTCGGTCGCGGCTGCGTTCAGCGCCGCCTGGACGTCCTGCGCAGCGCCATCGACGTCGCGCGTGATGTCGAACTGGATCGCGATGTTGGTCCGGCCGAGGTACGAGGACGAGGTGATCTCGGTGACCCCGGCGATCGCCCCCAGCCGGCGTTCCAGCGGTGCCGCGATGCTGGTCGCCATCGTGGTCGGGTCGGCACCTGGACGGCTGGCGAAGACGCGGATGGTCGGGAGGTCGACCGAGGGCAGGCTGGCGACCGGCAGGAAGCGATAGGCGACGAGGCCGACGATGAGGAGCCCGAGCGCCAGCAGCGTCGTGCCGATCGGCCGGCGGATGAAGATCTCCGGGCCGTTCATTCGGCCGGTCCCGCACTTTCGGCCGGAGCGCGTCGCGCGAGGCGGGCCCGAAGCCTTTCCAGCGTCAGATAGAGGGCCGGCGTGGTGTAGAGCGTCAGCAGCTGGCTGAGCAGCAGGCCGCCGATGATGGTGATCCCGAGCGGCACGCGCAGTTCTGATCCCGGACCGTGACCGAGCGCCAGAGGCAGCGCGCCGAACAGGGCGGCGAGCGTCGTCATGATGATCGGCCTGAAGCGGAGCAGCGCGGCCTTCAGGATGGCCTCGTCCG
>CAZVMY010000487.1:0-2499 GCA_964628955.1 uncultured Methylocystis sp. | reverse complement strand
CGACAGCAGGTCCACCTTCTCGTTGTTGATCAGTTCGCCCGCGAAACGCACCGCGTCCTCCGGCTTGCCGGCATCGTCGCGGAAAGTGGTTTCGAGCTTCCGGCCGAGCACGCCGCCGGCCGCGTTGACCTGCTCGATCGCCAGTTCCCAGCCCTGGCGATACGGCCTGAGGAACGCCGGCTGCGCCGTGTAGCTGTTGATCTCGCCGATCCTGATCGGGGCTGCCTGCGCGAAACCATTCCCGGCCGTGAGAAGCCCCGTGCCGGCGGCCGTTCCGGCGATGAACTGTCGACGATCGAGTGCCATTCCCGCTCTCCCATTCGCTCCGCCGGCCCTGCAGCCTCTGCGGGAAATCGTTCGTGTACCTATGAAATCGTCAGGCTTTTTCCATGCCCTTGTCAACGTCGCCGATCGGCAGCCGGCGTCAAGGGGTATGGGAAACGCAGACGGTTTGGCATTTGACTTGCCTCAACGCGTTTGATCAGATGGTCAAATCTGGAACGGCTCGAAACGGCGAAGAGGTCGGGGCATGGCGGACATCCGGGGCAATCGGCTGCCGGCCGAGGCCTATGCGGCGCAGTTCGGCGACATCGCGCCGCCGTTCGCGCCGAACGAGGCGCGCATCGCCGCCGAGCGCTGCCTGTTCTGCTACGACGCGCCCTGCGTTCAGGCCTGCCCGACCGCGATCGACATCCCGCTGTTCGTGCGCCAGATCGCGACCGGCAATCCGGTCGGTGCGGCCAAGACCATCCTCGACGCCAACATCATGGGCGGCATGTGCGCCCGCGTCTGCCCGACGGAGACGCTGTGCGAGGGCGTGTGCGTGCGCGAGATCTCCGAAGGCAAGCCGATCGAGATCGGGCGCCTGCAGCGCCATGCGACCGATGCCCTGTTCGCCACCGGCCGGCAGCTCTATCGCCAAGGGCCCGCAACCGGCCGCCGCGTGGCGGTGGTCGGCGCCGGCCCGGCGGGCCTCGCCTGCGCCCACAAGCTCGCCACGCTCGGCCACACCGTGACCGTCTTCGAGGCGAAGGCCAAGGCCGGCGGGCTGAACGAGTTCGGCATCGCGCAGTACAAGGCCACCGACTTTGCCGAGGACGAGGTGCATTATATCCTCGCAGTCGGCGGCATCACGATCGAGTACGGCCGGCGCCTCGGCCGCGACGTGACGCTCTCGGGCCTGCGTGACCAGTTCGACGCCGTGTTCCTCGGCATGGGGCTGGGCGATACCAATGACCTCGGTCTCGAACCGGAACTCTCCGGCGTGATGGACGCCGTCGACTTCATCGCGACGCTGCGCCAGACGCTGGACAAGGCGGCGCTGCCGGTCGGTCGCCGCATCGTCGTGGTCGGAGGCGGCATGACGGCGATCGACATCGCCACGCAGACCAAGCGCCTCGGCGCCGAGGAGGTGACGATCGTCTACCGCCGTGGACCGGACGCCATGTCGGCCTCGCTGCACGAGCAGGAGCTGGCGCAGACGAACGGCGTGCTGATCCGCCACTGGCTGCGGCCGGTCGGGCTCGCCGGCGAGGGTGGCGCGCTCGCCGCGGCGACGTTCGAGTACACCCGGCTGGAGGACGGCAGACTCGTGGGCACCGGCGACACGATCACGCTGCCCTGCGACCAGCTCTTCAAGGCGATCGGGCAGACGTTCGTGCCGGCCGATCTCATGGGCGCCGACGGAATGCTCGCCATGCGCGCCGGCCGGATCGTGGTCGACGGCGAGCGGCGGACCTCGCTGCCGGACGTCTGGGCCGGCGGCGACTGCATCGCTGGCGGCGCCGACCTCACGGTCGCCGCCGTCGAGGACGGCAAGCAGGCGGCCCTGTCGATCGACCGGGCGCTGCGGACGACGGCGGTGGCCGCATAGCAAATCCCTCATCCCGAGGCGCGAGCGAAGCGGGCCTCGAAGGATGATCCAGCAGCCACGGTGCGGCGTCGGCGACGGCACGCTTCGAGGCTCGGTCGCTTCGCTTTCCCGCACCTCGGTCCGAGGTGCCAAACGGGTCAGGACACATGGCCGATCTCAGCGTGAACTTCGTGGGCATCAAGGCGCCGAACCCGTTCTGGCTGGCCTCCGCACCGCCTACCGACAAGGCGTACAACGTCATTCGCGCCTTCAAGGCCGGCTGGGGCGGCGTCGTCTGGAAGACGCTCGGCGAAGACCCGCCGATCGTCAACGTCAACGGCCCGCGCTACGGCGCGATCCACGCCTCCGACCGCCGCGTCATCGGCTTCAACAACATCGAGCTGATCACCGACCGGCCGCTCGAGATCAACCTGCAGGAGATCAAGCAGGTGAAGCGCGACTGGCCGGACCGGGCGATGGTGGTTTCGCTCATGGTGCCCTGCGAGGAAGCGAACTGGAAGGCGATCCTCGCCCGGGTCGAGGACACCGGTGCCGACGGCATCGAACTCAATTTCGGCTGCCCGCACGGCATGAGCGAGCGCGGCATGGGCTCGGCCGTCGGCCAGGTGCCGGAATACGTCGAGATG
>CAZVMY010000486.1:0-2519 GCA_964628955.1 uncultured Methylocystis sp. | reverse complement strand
GAAGGGATGGGCATGGGCCTTTTCGGCCGCGGCCAGCACCTCCGCATCGCTGGCATCCGGCCGCCCGTACCGGATGTTGGCCGCGATCGAGCGGTGCAGCAGCGAGGTGTCCTGCGTCACCATGGCGATCCGGCCGCGGAGCGACTCCTGCGTCACCGCGCCGATGTCCTGCCCGTCGATCAGGATGCGGCCCTTCTCCACGTCGTAGAAGCGCAGCAGCAGGTTCACGAGCGTCGACTTGCCGGCCCCCGACCGGCCGACGAGGCCGATCTTCTCGCCTGGCCTGATGTCGAGGGTCAGGTCGGTGAGCACGCCGCGGTCGCGCCCATACCCGAACGAGACGGTCTCGAAGCGGATCGCGCCCTTGGGCACCTGCAGCACGCCTGCGCCCGGCCGGTCGGTGATCGCGATCGGGTTGGCGATCGTCTCCATGCTCTCCTGCGTGACGCCGATGTTCTCGAAGATCTCCATCAGCTCCCAGGCGAGCCAGCCGGCCATCCCGGCGAGCTGCAGCACGAAGGGAATCGCGGTCGCGACCATGCCGATCGGGATGTCGCCCCGCGTCCAGAGCCAGATCGCCAGCCCGCTGGTGGCGGCGATCAGCAGCGCGTTGAGGAAGATGAGCTGCAGCGTGAAGACGGTGATGACGCGGTTCTGCCCCTGCACGCGCCCTGTATGCTCGACGATCGCGTCCTTGACGTAGGCGTCCTCGTCGGCTGCCTTGGCGAAAAGCTTGACCGTCTGGATGTTGGTATAGCTGTCGACGATCCGGCCCGTGACCATCGAGCGCGATTCGGACATCTCGCGCGCCGCGTTGCCGATCCACGGCACGTAACGCCGCAGCAGGACGCCGTAGGCGATCAGCCAGACCAGCATCGGCAGCGCCAGCCGCCAGTCGTTCAGCGTCAGAACCGAAAGCGCGCCGACGGTATAGATGATGATGTAGAGCACGACGTTGATCATGGTCGTCGCGCTCTGGCGCAGCGAGAAGCCGACCTGCATCACCTTGTTGGCGATCCGCCCGGCGAAATCGCGCTGGAAGAACGGCCAGGACTGGCGCACCACGTGCCAGTGGCTCTGCCAGCGGATCAGGCTGGAAAAGCCCGGATTGATCGCCTGCTGCGAGACGAAATACTGCACGGCGAGTGCCGCCGGCCTGATGACGACCACGAGCACCAGCATGCCGAGGAGCAGCCAGCCATGCTGCGCGAAGAAGGTCTCCGGCTGCGCATCGGAAAGCCGGTTGACGATCATGCCGACGAAGACGGGCAGCGCGGCGTCGAGGCTCGCCACCACGAGCTGGACGAGAGCCAGCACGGCGAACAGCTTCTTCTGCTGCGTCAGGAAATGCAGATAGAACGCGAGCGTCCCCGCCGGCGGCGCCGTCTCGCGCGGCGTCGCGACCGGATCGATCAGGCTTTCGAAGAATCGGAACATGGGGCTCGCCTCGGCGCGAGCCTTGAACGTTAGCACGCGGGGAGGACGGCGCGTACGCCCCGCATGCGACCGGAATGTGTCACGACACGATCGTCACCCCGATATGCGGGCGGGGCGAGCCTCGAAGGCCTCGGCCGGACTGGTGCCGGCGCGCCGCCGGTGGAAGCGCGACAGCAGCAGGTAGATCACGGGCGTGGTGTAGAGCGTCAGGAGCTGCGACACCGCGAGCCCGCCGACGATGGTGATGCCGAGCGGACGGCGGAGTTCGGTTCCCGGCCCGGTGGCGAAGATGAGCGGCAGCGCGCCGAGCAGCGCCGCCAGCGTCGTCATCAGAATCGGGCGGAAGCGTTCGAGGCAGGCGGCGTGGATCGCATCGCGCGATGAGAGGCCTTGCGTCCGCTCGGCCTCGAGCGCGAAATCCACCAGCATGATCCCATTCTTCTTCACGATCCCGATCAGAAGGATGATGCCGATGAAGGCGATGATCGTGAGTTCGGTGCCGGTCGCCCAGAGCGCGAGCAGCGCGCCGAGCCCTGCGGAGGGCAGCGTCGAGAGGATGGTCAGCGGGTGGACGAGGCTCTCGTAGAGCACGCCCAGCACGATGTAGATCGTCAGCAGCGCCGCGAGGATCAGCAGCGGCTGGCTGGCGGAGGCCTGGCCGAAGCTCCGGGCGTCGCCGGCGAATTCCGCCTTCAGCGTTTCCGGCAAGTGCATCTCCGCCACCGCTCGCTGCACCCGCTCTGCCGCATCCTGCATCGTCGTGCCGACCGCGAGGTTGTAAGAAACCGTAACGGACGGGTATTGGCCCTGGTGATTGACGACGAGCGGGGCGAGACCGCGCTCGATCCGGGCGACGGAGCCGATCGGGACCTGCCTGCCACCGGCGCCCGGCACGTAGAGCCGGTTCAGATCGGTCGGGTCGCGAGCGTATAGCGGATCGGCTTCGAGCACGACCCGGTACTGGTTGCGCTGCGTGTAGATCGTGGTGATCTGCCGCTGCGTGAAGGCGTTGGCGAGCGCCGTATCGACGTCCTGCACGCGGACGCCCAGCCGCGCCGCCGCCTGCCGGTCGATGACGACGT
>CAZVMY010000485.1:1236-2523 GCA_964628955.1 uncultured Methylocystis sp. | reverse complement strand
GGGCCGAGGTGCCGCCGACGTAGCGATAGAGCTCCATGCCACGCGCGTCGGCGGCCGCCTTGGCCACGGCGAGCGAAACGCCGAGGATGGCGTTGGCGCCGAGCCGCGCCTTGTTCGGCGTGCCGTCGAGCGCGATCATCGTCTCGTCGATCAGCACCTGTTCCTCGGCGTCGTAGCCGAGGATCGCGTCCTGGATCTCGACCATCACGTTCTGGACGGCGCGGGCGACGCCCTTGCCGAGATAACGTTCGGCGCCGTCGCGGAGCTCGACGGCCTCATGCGCGCCGGTGGACGCCCCGGAGGGCACTGCGGCGCGGCCGATCGTGCCATCCTCGAGGATCACGTCGACCTCGACGGTGGGATTGCCGCGGCTGTCGAGAATTTCACGGGCGACGAGATCGGCGATGGCAGTCATGGGACTCACGGGGTGTGCGGGGCGGCGGGAAGCGACGGCAGGCACACGAGCCCGCCGGCAGAGGACCTCGGCGGCTTGTAGCCGACGCCGAAACGCGCGAGAAGCCTCGCCAACTCACGAAATCACCGGAGACCCGGCATGGACACGCTCCTGCTCGGCAAGGCTGCCGCCATTCCAGCGAGTCCCGAGGAGGCGGTCCTCGACCGCGTGCCCAATCCGCATCCCGACACGGATTACGTCGCGCGCTTCACCTGTCCGGAATTCACCTCGATCTGCCCGGTCACGGGCCAGCCGGATTTCGGCATTCTCGTCATCGACTACGTGCCGGGGCCGTGGCTGGTCGAATCCAAGTCGCTGAAGCTGTTCCTGACCAGCTTCCGCAACCACGGCGCGTTCCACGAGGACTGCACCGTCGGGATCGGCAAGCGTCTGGCGGAGCTGCTCGAACCCCGCTGGTTCCGCATCGGCGGCTACTGGTATCCGCGTGGCGGCATCCCGATCGACGTCTTCTGGCAGACGGGGACCCTGCAGGCCAACCTGTTCCTGCCCGATCAGGGCGTCGCGCCCTACCGCGGGCGCTGAGCGACGACGCGCGCGATCGCGATGCCGAGCAGGATCAGGCCGACGGCGAATACGACCAGCCCGTAAGGCCGCTCGCTCGTATGCGGCAGCAGCCCCATCGCGAGCGGTCCGAGCGCCTGACCGCTGAACAGGGACGCCGCAAAGACCGCCACGCTCGAACTGCGCGCCTCGGGGGCGAGTTCGGTGGCGCGCAATTGCAGCGCGTTGTGCATCAGCATGAAGCCGAAGCCCTGAAGGATGAAGATCAGCGGCCCCGTCCACCACGGCAGCGGGAGCGCGAACAGCAGGAA
>CAZVMY010000485.1:0-1226 GCA_964628955.1 uncultured Methylocystis sp. | reverse complement strand
GCCACGAAGCCGCCGGCCAGAGGGAGCTGCGACTGCCCGAAACGGGCGACCAGCCGGCCGACCAGCCCGCCATAGAGCATTGCGCCCAGCCCGCCGCCGGCGATCACGAGGCCGGCCTCGGCCGGACCGACGCCGGCACGCTCGGCAAGGATCGCGGCCACGAACGGGATGAGCCCGAACAGCAGCGCGCCTTCGATCACGGCGAGCAGGAGGGTCGGCGGCGTCGCGGGATTGGCGAAGACCTGACGGTAGCCGGCCAGCGCGCCGCCGAGCAGCGAGACGGAACGCCGCGCGTTCGGCCGCGGTTTCAGGACCACGAGCACCAGCAGTGCGCCAGCCAGCGCCACGATGCTCGCGGCGATGAACGGCGCGCGCCAGCCGAAGGCTGCGCCAATGACGCCGGCCCCGGCGGCGCCAGCCATCTGGCCGAGCGTCACGAACATGATGAAGCGGGCGAGCACCACCTGCCGGCTGGCATAGGGCACCCGGTCTGCCAGCGCCGCCATGGCCACGGGGATCAGGCCGCCGCCGGCGACGCCCGACAGGCAGCGCAGCAGGAAGAGCTGGTCGAACGTGGCGACGAAACTCGAGGCGACGAGCAGAACCGACAGCACCAGCCCTGCGACCGCGATCGTCCTTACCTTGCCGAGCGCGTCGCCGAGCGCGCCGATCAGCGGCTGGCCCAGCGCATAGGCGAGCCCGTACGCGGTCACCAGCGTCGCGATGGTCGCTACCGGCGTGGCGAAGACACCGGCCAGGGTCGGCACCAGCGGATCGATCAGCCGCATCGCGAAGGTCGAGGAGAAGCCGCAGAGGCCGAGAATGGCGAGCAATCGCCCGACCGGGACCGGAGGCGGCGCTTCGGACGGCTCAGGGGTGACGGAGGAAAAGTGCGGCTGCGCGTCCACGCGTCATTTCGCTCATCAACCGCGACGGCCGCAAGCCGGCGTCGGTGCGGTACTGCCATGCGTCGCCGGCGGCATCAGCTCCGCCGCTTGGCGATGCGGTCGATCGCGATCAGGTCCTCGAGGAGCGCCGGAAGTTCGTCGAACGGCACCATGTTCGGCCCATCGGACGGCGCCCTGTCCGGATCGCGGTGCGTCTCGATGAAGACACCGGCGACGCCGACTGCGACCGCCGCGCGCGCCAGCACCGGAACGAACTGCCGCTGACCGCCCGACGATGTCCCCTGCCCGCCCGGCTGCTGCACCGCATGCGTCGCATCG
>CAZVMY010000484.1:0-2524 GCA_964628955.1 uncultured Methylocystis sp. | reverse complement strand
TACGCCTTCGCGGCCGTCTTCGGCCGGAGGTTCCGCCGCCTCGGCGTCGGACCGATGCAGACCGCCTTCGGGCAGGTCACCGCGTCGACCGTGCTGACGCTGCCCTTGACGGCAGCCGTCGACCTGCCCTGGATGCTGCCGACGCCGGCGGCCGGGCCGATCCTCGCCGTCCTCGCGCTTGGCACCGCCTGTACCGCTTTGGCCTATACGATCTTCTTCCGGCTGATGGCCTCGGCAGGTGCGACCAACGTCTCGCTCGTCACGTTCCTGGTGCCGGTGAGCGCGATCGTGCTGGGCATCACCCTGCTCGGTGAGCGTTTGTCAGGCATCGAGTTCGCCGGCATGGGACTGATCGCCGTGGGACTCGTGGCGATCGACGGACGCGTTTCCGGCCGCTTCAGGGCGCGAGATGCCGGAACGCTGCCACCACCTGGCGATAGACGTCGCGTTTGAACGGGATGATCAGGTCCGGGAGGCGGTCCATGTCTTCCCAGCGCCAGGCCGAGAATTCCGGCCGGTAGCCGCCGGGCGGCGCCAGGATGTTGATCTCGCGTTCGTCGCCGACAAACCGGAACGCGAACCATTTCTGCGTCTGGCCGCGGTAGCGTCCACGCCAGGCGCCGGTCACGATCGAGGCCGGCAAGTCATAGGCGTACCAGTCGGGGGCCTCGGCCAGCAGGGTGGCCGAAGTGACGCCGGTCTCCTCGCGCAGTTCGCGAATCGCCGCCTCGACGGGTTCCTCGCCGCGATCGATGCCGCCCTGGGGCATCTGCCATGAAAAGCCGCCGCCGACGTGCTCGGGCGTCGCGTCCTTGCGCCGGTCGCCGACGAAGACCTGGCCTTGCGCATTCAGCAGCATCACCCCGACGCATCGCCGGTAGGGCAGTCGCGAAAGGTCCACCGCCAACGTCAGGTCCGCCGCTGCCGGGGAGCCAGGGCACTGACCGGTACGAGAGTGATGCCGCGTGCCTCGGCGGCCTTGATCCAGCGCTGGATACGGTCGACCGACACGGGCAGGGCCGTGGCCACGCCGATTGCCTGCCCCTTCTCCTTCGCGATGGCCTCCAGCCGCTGCAGGGCTGCGTCGATGTCGGCCGGCCGCTGGACGGCGTCGAGCACGACGTCGCCGCGGGCCGCGGCCAGTCCGAAGCCGGCCGCGATCGAAGGGGCCACGGATCGGGCCGAGCTGCCGTCGTCGAGATAGATCAGCCCGCGATCGCCGATCTCCTTGAGAACGGGGGCCAGCGCCGCGTCGTTCGAGGTGAACCGCGCGCCCATGAAATTGGTGACGCCGACGAATCCCGGAAAACGGCTCAGCAGCCAGTGGAGTCGGTCGATGTTCTGGGCCGCTGGCAGCGACGTCAGCATCGTCTGCGGCCCTGGATCGTTGTCGGGATAGTCGAAGGGCTCCATCGGCGCGTGCAGCAACACCTCGTGCCCACTCTCGCGCGCCCGGGCCACCTGACGCTCGAGGTCGCCGCCGTAGGGCGCGAAGGCGAGGGAGACGACGCCGGGCAGCTTCGACACGGCATCATTGGTCGCGGTCGCGCCGATGCCCAGACCTCCGACGACGATCGCGACACGGACTTTCGCGCTTTGCTGAGCTTCGCCGAGCGGTCGAGCGTAGACATCCGACGGCCGGGCGCCATCGGCCGAAACCTGTGGCAGCGGGCCGTGCCGGCTCTTTTCGACGAGGCGCCTGTCCGGTGCGGCAGCGAGCCGGACCGAAGCGGGTGCGTCCGGGACCCGGACGATCAGCACGCCGGGTGTCGACGTTCCCGACGGTCGCAGGACGCGGACGCCGGAGTTGTCCTCGATTTCTTTCCCGACCTGCCGGTTGGGGCCCGGCGCGCGGGTCGGCTCGGCATCGGCGCGCGCGGCCGGAGCGACTGCGGCTTCGATCCGTGCCGGCCGCTCGATGGTCGCGACCGCGACCGGCTCGCCGCCGAGCGGATCGCGGGCGATCGCCAGCCAGATCGCGAGCGTCGCGACCACGCCAGCGGGCAACGCGAGGAGAAGGCTGGCCGAGCCCGCCCGCAAGCGCGGCGCGCGGCTTGCCGGCGGATCCGCATCGATGCCGAGAGGTCTGGTGAGATCATCGACCGCCATGACGGACGCGGCACTCCGGAACACGGCGCCGTACGGAACGTCGGCGCCTGAAGCGAGAGAGGCGCCCGAGGCGATTGCCCCGGGCGCCCCAAGGTGGCGCGATTTGGTTAACGTTCCGTTCGGAAAGACGATAGGTCGGTCCGAGCCGGCTCCAATTCGCCGATCGTCCTCAATTCGCGGGTTTGGGCGGCTGCGTCGTGTTCTGGTTGACCTTGATGCCGCGCAGCAGGTCGTAGGCATAAATCAGCTGCTTGTCGTTCTTGGGATCCGGCGGGATGTAGGCGGACGAGCCGCCCTTCTCCTCACCCTCGATCGCCTTGATGTGACCCTTCAGGCCGGCCTCGCCCTTCGTCTCGTCCTTGCCCTTGATCTCGTCCGGGATGTCCTGAAGCACCTGGATGTCCGGGTCGATCCC
>CAZVMY010000483.1:0-2531 GCA_964628955.1 uncultured Methylocystis sp. | reverse complement strand
CAGCCCTTCATCGGCATCGACAACCGCCGGGCCGGGCAGGACGCGGCCGGCTTCTTCCTCGCGCGCGGTATCCGCGACATCGCTGTGGCACATGGCCATCTCGGTTCGTCGGCGACCGTCGACCGGCTCGGCGGCATCGGCGAGGCCTTCGCGGCGGCCGGCGCGCCGCTCGCGCCCGCGCGCTTCCTCACCACCGCCGGAGCGGAGCATCTGGAAATCGGCCACCGCGCCGCAACCGCCCTGATTCATGCCGGCGCGCTGCCGGCGGGGATCGCCTGCGCGAGCGACATGATCGCCTTCGGCGCTCATCGTCGACTGGTCGAGGCCGGGCTCGACGCGGCCGGAATGCCGCATATCTTCGGCTTCGACGACAATCCGCTCAACCCCTGGATCGCGCCCTGGCTGTCCTCCGTTCGGATTCCCTATCAGGCCTACGGCGAAGCCGTCGTGCGCATGTTCGACCCCGACGCGCCCCGGCAGGTCATCCTGAGCCACGAGGTCGTCGATCGATCGCAAGGCTAGATCCCGCTTAACGGTAGCATCCCTCCAGGGCGGCTGCCGCGCGATAAAGGGTCATTTCGTCTCCCTTGCGGGCAATCAGCATGGCGCCGATCGGGCGGCCGTCGGCGGTGCGGCCGACGGGCACGGAAATCGCGGGATGGCCGGTGGCGCAGGTCGGCGCCGTGTTGGCGATCATCTCGAAGGCCCGGCCGACCACTTCCTCGCGGCTGGCGCGCGGGCCGGGCAGCGGCGTCGCCGCCATCGGCGTCGCGGGCATCAGCAGCAGGTCCGCCTCGCCGAGCGCCTTGTCGTAGACGGCGGTGAGCAGCCGGTTGAGGTTCTGCGCCTTGCCGTAGAAGCGACCGTTGTGGCGCGACGACATGTAATGCCCGGTGAGGATGCCGAGCTTCAATGTTTCCGACAGTTCATCGGCGCGCTCGCGCCAGCGGGCATGCGCGTCGAGCAGGCTTTCGAGGAAGACGCCCTTCATGTTGGAGCCGTATGCGTTCTGACGCATCATCAGGTCGGTCGCGCCTTCGAGGAAGATCGGCGTCCAGATCGCCGTGCCGACGCGGTGCAGCGGCAGCGGCGTTTCGGTCAGATGAGCGCCCGTGCGGGCGAGGCGGTCGCCGGCTTCGCGGACGCGCGCATCGACCTCCGCCTCGGCGCCGGGCTGCCCGAAGCCCTCCGGCACGATGCCGATCCTGAGGCCGGCAACCCCCTGCGCCAGCGCATGCGTGTACTTCAGGCCCGGAGCGCCCGTCTGGCGTGGATCGAGCCCGTCCGGTCCCGCCATCACCTCGAGCATCAGCGCATTGTCGGCGACCGTCCGCGTGATCGGGCCGACGTGGTCGACCGTCAGTTCGACGGCGAAGATGCCGGTATACGGCACCAGCCCGTGCGTCGGCTTGAGGCCGACAACCCCGCACCAGGAGGCCGGAATGCGGATCGAGCCGCCCTGGTCGCCGCCGGTCGCCATGTCGACGAGGCCGGCCGCGACCAGCGCCGTCGAGCCGGACGATGAACCGCCGGCGTTGTGGCCCGGCACCGCCGGATTCTCGACGATGCCGTTCGCCGAGGTGTGGCTGCCGCCCGATGCGCAGTAATATTCGCAGACGGCCTTGCCGAGGATATCGGCGCCGGCATCGAGCAGGCGGGTGACGATCGTCGCGTCCATCTCCGGCACGTAGCCTTCGAGGATCGAGGCGCCGTTCATCATCGGCACGCCGGCGACGCAGGTGTTGTCCTTGATCGCGATCCGCTTGCCGGTGAGCTTGCCGCGCGGCGCGCCGCGGATATGCGTCTTCACCGCCCAGGCGCCGAAGGGATTGTCCTCGGGCTCCGGCCGGACGCCCGGTGTGCGCGGGTAGCGCACCTCCGGCAGGGTATCGATCATGTCGTCGACGACGTCATAGGCGTCGAGCAGGCCCTGCATCAGGCCGAGGAACGACCGGGCGTCGGCGTCCGTCAGCGACAGGCCGAGTTCGGCGCCGGCCCTCTGCAGGTCGGGCGCGCTGGGGCGGCGGACGGCCATCAGCGGCTCACATCGTCGTCCAGTCGCAGGCGGCCTCGAAGGCCGAGGCCGCCTGGTAGATCGTCGATTCCGCCCAGTGTTTGCCGATCAGCATGCAGCCGATCGGCAGCCCGTCCGCCATGCCGCAGGGGATCGACATCGCCGGATGACCCGATACGTCGAACGGCGCGGTATTCTCCAGCATCTCGAAGGCGCGCTGCAGGATCAGGGCCAGCGGCGCGCGGGCATCGGGCAGCGGCGTCGCCTTCATCGGCGTCGTCGGCATCATCAGGAGGTCGTAGGCGCCGAGCATCTGGTCGTAGGCGGCGCGGAGCTTGCGCGCAAGGTTCTGCGCCTTGGCATAATAATGCCCGCGATGGTGCCGCTGGAAATACTCGCCGGTGAACATCGTGATCTTGAGGCTCTCGGAGAGCTCGTCGGCGCGGCTGCGCCAGTTGGCGTGGTGGTCGAGCAGGGAGGTGGTGTAGAGCCCCTCCCACCCCGTGCCCATGCCGTT
>CAZVMY010000482.1:0-2541 GCA_964628955.1 uncultured Methylocystis sp. | reverse complement strand
CGCCGACCGTGCGCCGTGCCGGGCGCAGCGTGTCGAGATCGTCGCCACCGGTGCGCGCCCGGCCGACACCCGGCGGACGCGGAGCGGAGCGCCCGTCGAGAGCGCCGGCGACACCGTCCAGGCCACCCGGCCGGCTGAAGCCGTAACGCGCCGGGCCTGCGCCCGCGGGACGCGGCGGTCGATCGCCGGAAAATCCTGTCGACGGCCTCGGGCCGCGGTCGCCGGCATAAGACGGCCGATCGCCGTAGCCGCCAGGGCGCGGGCCGCGGTCGCCTTCGGGCCTCGGGCCGCGATCGGCGGAATAGCCGGGACGTGGGCCGCGATCACCCTCGGGGCGGGGACCGCGCGCCTCGTAAGGCGGACGGTCGCCAGCGCCGGCAGGGCGGGGGCCACGATCGCCCGGACCCGACCTGTCGCCATATCCGCCAGGGCGGGGACCACGATCGGCATAGCCGGAGCGATCACCATAGCCGGCGGGACGCGGGCCGCGGTCGCCCTCGGGACGAGGGCCACGATTGTCGAAGCCGGGTCTGTCGCCAGATCCCGCAGGACGCGGAGCGCGCATCTCTGACGGGGCGGAGCGGTCCGGAACCGGCGCGCGCGGCGCAGACGGTTGAGCCGGAGTGGCCGTGGGCGCGGCCACCGGCGCCGCCGGGGCGCGCGACTCGGCCGGTGCGGGGGCTGCCACCGGATCAGGCCTTGGAGCTTCCGCGACGGGCGCCGCAGAGGCGACGGACGGCTCGGGCTGGCGCACCGGAGCGGGCTGTTCCGAAGATTGAGGTTGAAGTTGAGACTGAGGTTCAGGCGCAGGCGCGATGGCTGCCGCCGACGCGTGGCTTTCGCCGGGACCGGAGCGGGCCTCGCTGACGCGACGCTGCTCTTCGTCGCGACGCTTGGCTTCGAGCAAAGCCGCGTGACGCGCGCTCTGTTCGTCGGCCGAAAGCGTCCGCGAGTTGTTGGTCGGATTCGGCCGGCGCTGCTGCTGCCCGGACTGCGGCGGACGCGACTGCTGAGGCGGCGCTTCGCCGCCTTGCGGACCGCCGGGAAACCCCTGGCGCCGCTTCACCGTTTCCACCACGACGGCCTTGCTGCGGCCGTGCGAGAAGCTCTGGCGCACGGTGCCCTGCTCGATGGGCCGCTTCAGCGTCAGCGTCTTCGTCGTCGACACGCTCAGCGTCTTGTCGCCGGTCGGTTTGTTGTCAGTCATTCAGCGTCTGTTCCTCGGCCATCCGGGCCGTCGGTTGGATTATCGTCTAGCACGAAACGGCCGGTTGATGCGGGGTCATCCGCATCCGGCCTCGAACTTTCGGCAGAGCCGGCCCTGAAATGCTCCAGTCGCCGGCCAGGAGTGACGAAAGTGGTGCTTGCCGCGCCCTCAAGCAAGCAGGCGTGTATCACATGTTCCCGTCCCAAAGCCAAACTCATTTCGCCATTGGTCAGCATCGCGAGCTCCGGCACGACATCGGGCCGCCCGTGGCGACGCATCACGGCCTGGCGCAGCTTGCGGCGGCCGTCCGGCGCGGCGTCGCGCGCACAGACCAGCGCCGCGAGCGAGCGGCCCATGATCGCAGCCTCGACCTTCGCGAAGCCCGCGATGACCAGACCCGCCTTGTTGGCGAGGGCCAGACCCTGTCTCGCCTGATCCACCAGCATCCGCTCGACCATCGCGGCGAGGTCGTCGGGAACCGTCACCGGCCGTTTGAGTGCGCGCGCGAACGCCTTGCGGCGGATCGCCAGTTCGATGGCCGCGGCCGTTCCCGTGACCCAGGCGCCACGGCCGGGCAGACGAGCCCTGAGGTCGGGCACGACGACGTCGTCCGGATCGGCGACGAAACGGATCAGCTCCGCGATGGGCCGAACGATCCGCGTCGCGATGCAGGTGCGGTTCGGTCCGGTCTCGTCCTCGATGGGCCCCTCGACGACCATGACCGGACCCGCCAGCTCACGCTCCGGCCGGTTCGGCTTCGGATTCGGCTTCCGGCTCGGGCATCTCGATCCAGCCGGCGAGAACACGCGCGTTCATGATGATCACCTCGCAATCCTCGCGAGACAGCTCGAAAGCGTCGAGGAACCCGGCGTTGCGCACCGACTGGCCGTCCTTGCGTTCCGTCCAGCCGGCGAGATCGTCGGTGGCGCAGCCTGCGAGGTCCTCGATCGCCTTCACGTCGTTTTCGCCCAGCGCCACCAGCATTGCGGTCGTGACGCCCTCGACGGTCTTCATCTGGTCGGCGACGCCGAGCTCGATCCGGCGGGCGTCGTGTTCCGCCTCGATCGTCGCGAGGTAATCCTCGGCCCGGGCCCGAATCTCGTTGGCGGTGTCCTCGTCGAAACCCTCGATGGCGGAGAGGTCGCCGGGCTCGGAATAGGCCAGTTCCTCGACGGAGCGGAAGCCTTCCGAGGCCAGCAGCTGGCCGACGACCTCGTCGACGTTCAGGGCCGCCATGAAGGTCTGGGTGCGCTCCAGGAATTCCTTCTGCCGGCGCTCGCTCTCTTCGGCTTCGGTGAGGATGTCGATGTCCCAGCCGGTGAGCTGGGACGCCA
>CAZVMY010000481.1:0-2553 GCA_964628955.1 uncultured Methylocystis sp. | reverse complement strand
GCCGTGACGCTGAAGTACACCGCGCAGCCGCTCACCAAGGAACAGCTCGGCGAACTGATCCAGATTCCGCCGCGCCGCTGAGACCCCAAGTGACGAGAGTCAGAGCCATGAACCAGGCCGCCGGATCCATGCCGTCTCGTACGACGCCGTGGAAACGTCCTTCGGAAGGGCAAGCAGTCATGCTGACGCGCATCGCCATTGTGCTGGCGATCGTGATCGGGTGGGAAAGCCTGGCCCGCTCGGGCCTGCTGTATCGCGACGTGGTGCCGCCGCTGCCGCTTATCGGCCGAGAGTTGGCGATGCTGCTGATCGATCGCGGCTTTTACCACAACCTCGCGGTGACCTTCGGCGAGGTTGCACTGGCCGTCGCCATCGGCGGCGGCGCGGGAGTTCTTGTCGGCATTGTGCTGGGACGCGACCGCTTCCTCAGTTCAGCATACGAGCCGCTCCTGCATTATCTGGGTCCGACGCCGAAGATCATCTTCTTCCCGATCATGATCATGTGGTTCGGCGTCGGCCCCGGTTCCAAGGTCGCGATGGGTGCCCTGTCTTGCTTCTTCCCGGTGGCCGTCAGCGTCGCCGCGTCCATGCGCGAGATCGATCGGGTCCTGATCCGTGTGGGGATGACCTTCAGACTCACCTCGGCCCAGATGCTGACCAAGATCTATATTCCGGCGATGCGACTGCCGGTGATCAACGGCATCCGCATTGGCCTCGGCGTCGCCATCGTGGGCACGTTGCTGGCAGAGACCAAGCTCGCAAACCAAGGGCTTGGCTACGCCGTCATCCAGACTTACACGACCTTCAACATGCCCCGCATGTACGCATTGCTGCTGATCGTTTTTCTGTTGGCAGTCGGTGTCAACTCCGTGCTCGGCCGCTACACCGAAGTGCGTATGGCGAAGAAGCGCAGCGATGGCTGAACTCGACAGGGGCAAGCCGGCCGCATCCGCGGCAAGTCCCATCCCGCTGGCCTACGTCATCGCCGCGCTGCCTCCGCTCTTCTGGGCGGGTAATTTCCTGATTGCGCGGATGATGCGCGACGACATTCCACCGATCCAGATGTCGTTCTGGCGCTGGACGCTCGCGTTGGCGATCATGCTGCCTTTCGCATGGTCCTCGCTGCGGCTCGATCGTTCGCGGCTGCGGGAGGAATGGCCGTTCCTGGCCCTGCTCGGCGCAATCGGTGTCACAGCGTTCAACTGCTTCATCTACACGGCGCTGCATCACACGACGGTCATCAATGCTGCCCTTGTGAATTCGCTTCTGCCTGTCGTGACGATCATTCTGGCCTGGGTTCTTCTGGGCGAGCGGATCTTTCCGCTGCGGGCGCTCGGCATCACCGTCTCGCTTGTTGGTGCGGTGCTCGTGATCGCGCGCGGTGACCTTCTCGCTCTGGGCGATCTCGAAGTGGGTCGGGGCGATATCCTGGTCGTCCTCGGCATGAGCTTCTGGGCGCTGTACATGGTTCTCGTCCGACGCCGGCCGCTCGGCCTGAAACCGCTCTCATTGCTCGGAGCGACGACCGTCTTCGGCATTGTCTTCCACTTACCCTTCGTCCTGGTCGAGACAACCGCGAGCGGTATCTTTGTGCCGACGCTGCACAGCCTTCCGGCTCTGATCTATTTTGCGATTTTCCCGTCGATACTGGCCTATGTCTTCTGGAACCGCTCGATCGCGACGCTCGGCCCGGCAACGACCGGCATGTTCATGCACCTCTTGCCGATCTTCAGCGCCATTCTGGCAGCTGCGTTGCTCGGAGAGCGTCTCGCCTGGTACCATCTTTTCGCCTTCATCGTGATCGTGGGGGGCATATTGCTCGCAACGCGGCGCCCCTCCGCAGCACCTCAGCTAAATCACCAAAAGCGATAAGAGAGGCGCAAGATCTATGACGGCCCCGCAGCTGCGCTGGAGGGGCTGCTTTTCGCCAGCCGCGATACTCTTTGCAACGCGGGCCGCCGCCCGCTTCTGGCGCTGCCGTTCGGCCCCGATCATCGCCACGATCTGGCGCCGGCGCGAGACCAGATCGGCCAGAAGCTGTGTCGCTTCATCGGGCAGCGGCCGGATCGTAGGCTTCGTCGCCTCGACGAAATGGGCGATCACTGCGGCGTCGATCGGGTCCGTCTTGGCGCGCTTGCACAGCGCGTTTGGCGAAGGCACGCACCTGCGCCGGATTGAGCACGACGACAGGCAAGCCCGCACCAGCCACCCTGCCGCGACAACCGTTTCGAACCCGCCCGTCGCCTCGACCGCAATGGCGGCCGGGCCCAAGGGCCTGAGCCTCTCGATCAGAGCCGCAATCCCGTCCCCGTCGCGCCTGACGAAGAACGCCTCTCCACTCGGCCGGACAGCCACGTCCAGCCGGTCCTTCGACACATCGATTCCAACAATGACGGTGGCGTCCATCCTGTCCCATTCTTGCGCAAGCGGGCTTCGCGACGAGCGGCCCAAGCGACTGTTCGGGGTCGATGGATCGGCCGGCGAAGACCCCAGCTCACTCACGGGCTTGGTGTCCCTCAGGGCTGCCGGTCTCCTGCCTGCCACCGCAACCGC
>CAZVMY010000480.1:0-2587 GCA_964628955.1 uncultured Methylocystis sp. | reverse complement strand
TCTGCGGACGCTGCGAGAGCGTTTGCCCGATGCGCATTCCGTTGCCGAAGATGATGCGTCACTGGCGCGAGCGCGAGTTCGAGCGGCATCTGACGCCGGCGGCGGTCCGCTCCGGCATCGGCGTCTGGGCTTTCTTCGCGAAGCGCCCGCGGCTCTACGGCTTCGGCGCGAACCTCGCGATGCGGGCGCTCGCGTGGCTGGGCCGCGGCAAGGGCCGGTTCCGGTCGCTGCCGTTGGCCGGCGGCTGGACCGACCACCGGGATTTTCCCGCACCGGAAGGCGGGACGTTCCAGGCGCAGTGGAAAAAGGAGCGCGCGCGATGAGCGGCGCGGTCAATCTCGAACAGAAGCTCACGCTGTTCAGCGAACACTTCAGCCCGAAGATCGTCGCCGGCTACAACGGCAACGACGTCATGGTCGTAAAGGCCAAAGGCCCGTTCGTCTGGCATTCGCATCCCGACACCGACGATTTCTTCCTCGTCATCAAGGGCCGGATGCGGATCGAGCTGCGCGACCGCACCGTCACCCTCGGCCCCGGCGAACTCTTCGTGGTGCCGAAAGGCGTCGAGCATCGGCCGGTCTGCGACGAGGAGGTGCATCTGCTGCTGATCGAACCGCGGGGCACGCCGAATACCGGCGATCCGGCGACGGCGGCCACGAAGGTCGCCCTGTGAGCGCCCGCGCCGACACCCTCGCCAACATCCGCCGCGCGATCGGCATCACCGGGAGCGAGGCGATCCGCACGGCCGCCGTCGAGGACCGGCTCGAGCGTGCGCCCAAGGGCCTGATCCCCGCGCGCGGCCAGGTCGACGGCGCCGCGCGGCTCGCCTTGTTCAAGGCGCAGGCGGAGGACAAGCAGGCGAGCGTCGAGGTGCTGGCATCGACCGAGGAGGTTCCCGCCGCGGTCGCGCGGTGGCTGCGCGACCAGAACCTGCCGGCCACGATCCGCATGGGTGCCGATCCGCTGCTCGCCGCCATGCCATGGTCCTCGACGACGCTCGAGGTGTCGGGCGGCCCGAGCTTGGGCGACGATCTCAATGCGGTGAGCCGCGCCTTCGCGGGCGTCGCCGAGACCGGGACGCTCGTGCTGCGCTCCGGTCCGGACAACCCGACGACGCTCAACTTCCTGCCGGACAACCATATCGTCGTCGTGAAGGCCGCCGACGTCGTGGGAGACTACGAGGCGATGTGGGCGCGGCTCCGCAAGCTGCACGGCAAGGGCGAGATGCCGCGCACCGTCAACTGGATCACCGGACCGTCGCGCTCCGGCGACATCGAGCAGACGCTGCTTCTCGGCGCGCATGGCCCGCGGCGGCTGCATGTTCTGGTCGTCGAGGGGTAGAGAAGGCGAGGTAGGCAGGCGGCGTGCGGTGCCCGCGAAGCGGGCCTCGAAGGGTGGTTCCAGCGCGCTCCCACAACCATCCTTCGAGGCTCGCTGCGCTCGCACCTCAGGATGAGGCGAGCCAGGTCAAGCCACCTGCTTCAGCGTCTCGCGCGCGATGATCATGCGCTGCACCTCGGAGGTGCCCTCGTAGATCCGGGTGATGCGGGCGTCGCGGGCGTAGCGCTCCACGGGATAATCCGCGAGATAGCCGGCGCCGCCGTGGATCTGCACGGCGGTATCGGTCGCGCGGCCCGCCGCCTCGGAGGCGAAGAGCTTCGCCATCGAGGCTTCGCGGGCGAAAGGCCGGCCCGCTTCCTTGAGCGCCGCCGCCTGCAGGATCAAGAGGCGCGCGGCCTCGAGCTCCGTCTCGCGGTCGGCAATCATCCATTGCAGGCCCTGGAATTCGGCGATCGGTTTGCCGAACTGCTTCCGCTCCTTGGCGTAGGTCTTCGCCGCGTCCATCGCGGCGCGGGCGATGCCGAGCGAGAGCGCGGCCACCCCGATCCGCCCGCCGGCGAGCTCGCCGACCGCCACGCGGAAGCCCGCGTTCTCCTGACCCATCATCGCATCGGCCGGCAGGCGGCAGCCGTCGAGATGGACGACGTTTGTGGCCGAACCGTGCTGCCCCGTCTTGCGCTCGGCCTTGCCGATGACGAGCCCCGGCGTGCCGGCCTCGACCAGAAAGCAGGAAATGCCCTTGCCCTGCGGCGCGTCAGGATTGGTCACCGCCCAGACGACGAACAGCCCGGCATACTCGGCCGAGGTGATGTAGAGCTTCTCGCCGTCGAGCACGAAATGATTGCCGTCGCGCCTGGCCCGCGTCTTCATGCCGGAGGGATCGGAGCCCGCGCCCGATTCCGTCAGGCAGAAGGCGCCGGCCGGATAGGTGCCGTCGGCGAGGCGGGGAATGTAGGTGCGGCGCTGCTCTTCCGAGCCGACCGCCTGGATCACCTCCGCCACCATGTTTGTGACCGAGGTGGTGACCGCGGTCGAGGCACAGCCGTAGCCCAGTTCCTCGATGGCGAGGGCGAAGGCGACGGTGCCGGCGGCCGTCCCGCCGTAGGTCTCTCCGACGTTCAGTGCCATGAAGCCGTTCTCGGCGAGCAGCCTCAGATTTTGTAGAAGACCATCGCGACCCTGGCCGCGGTCGAGCCGGTCCGCATGCGGCGCCAGCCGCTCGGCGGCGATCCGCCGCGCAGCGTCA
>CAZVMY010000479.1:0-2588 GCA_964628955.1 uncultured Methylocystis sp. | reverse complement strand
TCGACCCCGGGCGTCGACGACTATCCCGACATCGTCCGGCGCGCGATCACCTCGGCGACGAGCAATTTCGCGTCGAACGGCAATCCGCGCGTGTTCTGGGGCGGCTACAAGCAGCGGACCGAGCAGGCGTTCTACCTCGGCCGTATCGCCCACGACCTGACGAGCACCACCCCCGAGCGCACTGTGGTCGTGACGCCGCTGGCGTCCGGCGGCACCATCCCCGAGCCGCTCGTCTACCCCACGCAGATCATCGCGGTCACGCCGCTGGCGTCGGGCGGCGCGATCCCGCAGCCCGCGATCATCATCCCGGTCACGACCTGGAACCCGGCCGACAAGGCCTCCGGGGTGGTGCTGTCCAACGGCAATCTGACCGCCGGCCGCACCGGCGGCAGCTACTACAACGCGGTCCGCGGGCCGCTGCTCACCGGGAAGGTCATGTGGGAGGTGATCCTCGACGTCGGCGGCACGATGGTCGCCGGCATCGCGCCGACCTCGCAGGGGCTCACCATCGGGCCGACCGACGCCGAGACGTACACATGGAACCCCGGTGGCCAGAACATCGCCAAGGGCGGCGCCTATCTCGCCGACGCGCCGGCCGGCGGCACCATCCCGTACCGTCAGACGTACATGGTCGACACGGCCGCCAACCGGATGTGGGTCGGCCCGAACGGCACCATCTCCGGCGATCCCGTCGCCGGCACCGGCGGCGCCGCTCTGACGCAGGGCTTCGTCCGCTACGCCTACGCGCTGCTGATCGACGACGGCGGCGGACCGCAGTGCACCCTCGTCTCCAACCTCACCATCCCGACCGCCTATGCCGCGGCCGGATTCCGCAACCTGCAGGGCGGCACCTGAGCCCGCCGACAAAGGAGAGCCACCATGGCGAACGCGTTCTACACCTCCGGCCTGACCGGCATCCGGGCCAAGACCATCGACCTCTCGTCCGACACGATCCAGTGTGTCCTCGTCGACCTCGCGGATTACACGTTCTCGGCCACGCACCAGTTCCTCTCCTCGGTGCCCGCCGCCGCCCGCGTCGGCACGCCGCAGACGCTGACCGCCAAGACCGAGGACAACCTGGTGTTCGATGCCGCCGACGTCACCTTCGCCGGCCTCACCGGCGACCAGTCCGAGGCGATCCTGCTGTTCAAGTCGACCGGCTCGGACGCCACCTCGCCGCTGATCATGCTCGTCGACACCGTCGCCTCCGGCCTGCCGGTGACGCCCAACGGCGGCGCCGTGACGATCCAGTGGGCAGCGGGCGGGATCTTCACCGTCTGATCACCGGCGGGGTCGCAGGCGCGACCCTGACGCCCCGTCGCGCGCGCGCGTAGCGTCCGCCGCGATCGACCGCCCTCACGCCCGGAGCTCGCATGTCCCTCGCCGAGAAGTTCCACGGCATCCGCGTCTTCAAGGGGCCGGACAAGGTCCGCCCGATCCAGACCGAGGATTACTCGGTGATCGGTGTGGTCGTGACCGCGCCCGCGGCCGACCCGGCGAAGTACCCGCCGAACGAGCCGGTCACCATCTTTTCGAACGACACCGCGATGCGGACGGCGCTCGGCGCCACCGGCACAGGGGCCGACGTGCTCGACGCGATCGACGATCAGGGCATCGTCGGCGAGGTCCAGGTGGTGGTCGTGCCCGAAGGCACCTCCACTGTCCCGCAGACCAAGCTCGAACAGACGATCGCCAACATCGTCGGCAACAGCGCGACGCTGACGGGCGTGCACGCCTTCAAACGGGCTTCGAAGCGCGCGAAATTGCTCGGGGCGCCGGGCTTTACCAGCCAGCGCCTCGGCAACGCCAAAAACCCGGTCATGGCCGAGTTCGAGGGCGTCGCCAATCGCCTGAAGAGCATCATCGTCGGCGATTGTCCGGGCACGTCGAAGGAGATCGCCGTGACCTATCGCGTGGACTTCCCAGACCAGAAGCGGGTCTACATCATCGATCCCGGCGTACTCGTCTCGGTGGGCGGGGTCCCGGTCGCCCAGCCGGCCTCCGGCCGGGCGCTGGGGTTGTTCGTCAAGCGCGACCAGGAAGAAGGCGGGCCGCATGTCTCGCCGTCCAACCAGGCGATCGGCGGCATCGTCGGCGTCTCGCGCACGATCCCCTACTACGACGGGGAGCCGGACAGCGAGGCGAACTTCCTCAACCAGAACAACATCACCACGATCATCGATAACGGACGGCTGTGGGGCAACGAGACTCTGGCGCTCGATCCGCTCGACCGTTTCGTCAACGTGGTGCGGACGATCGACGCGATCGACGGCGCCGTCGTTCGCTCCTTCCGCTGGGCCATGGACAAGAACCTGAACGTGCCGCTGGCGGTGGCGATCATCCAGTCGCTCGACCAGTTTCTGACCGAGGCGGCGCTGCGCGGCTGGATCATCAGCGGCCGGCCCAGCTTCGAGCAGGCGGTCACCACCAACGCCAGCATGGTCTCGGGCGTGCTCGTGATCGACTACGACCACGAGCCCTATGCGCCGCTGCAGGACCTGCAGTTCCGGGCCTCGCGCAACCCCGGCTACTACGAGCTGGTCACCGACGGCATCAGCCGTGCGGTGGAGCAGATCACCTCGACCCGC
>CAZVMY010000478.1:0-2593 GCA_964628955.1 uncultured Methylocystis sp. | reverse complement strand
TACGCGGCCGTCGAGGCGCCCAAGGGCGAGTTCGGCGTCTATCTCGTCTCGGACGGCACCAACAAGCCCTACCGCTGCAAGCTGCGCGCGCCGGGCTTCGCACATCTCCAGGCGATGGATTTCCTCTGCCGCGGCCACATGCTGGCGGACGTCAGCGCGATCCTGGGCTCGCTCGACATCGTGTTCGGCGAGGTGGACCGGTGAACGAGGAATTCTCGCACAAGCTCGCGTCGCTGCTGGCTGCCGGCTGGGAGGTCAAGGGCTTCCAGCAAACCGTCGACATGAATAGAGATGACGATTGTACGGCATCTGTTACTTCGGGGTACTCTATATTGATTCAAAATTATTCTCAGATGGCGATAGTAAATCTGAGCTATGTTAATGGCGGCCTCGATATCAGAGATATAACGTATTTGACCGGAGGCAAACCGTAATGTCCGTCCGTCGCCTCGCCCCCGATACCGTCCAGCCGCCTGAATTCGCGTTCTCCAACGACAACGAGGCGTGGATCGACGGGCAGATCGCCAAATATCCGCCGGGGCGGCAGGCATCGGCCGTGATCCCGCTGCTATGGAAAGCGCAGGAGCAGGAGGGCTGGCTGCCGAAGAAGGCGATCGAGGCGGTCGCGGCCAGGCTTGGCATGACCTACATCCGCGTGCTCGAGATCGCGACCTTCTACTCGATGTTCAACCTCGAGCCGGTAGGGCGGTATTTCATCCAGCTCTGCGGCACGACGCCGTGCCAGCTCCGCGGTGCCGGCGACATCCGCAAGGCGCTGGAAGCGCGGATCGGCGAACAGCGCCACGTCACGCCAGACGGCAACTTTGCATGGCTCGAGGTCGAGTGCCTCGGTGCATGCTGCAATGCGCCGATGATCCAGATCGGCAACGCGTACTACGAGGACCTGACGCCCGAGTCGCTCAACGCGCTCATGGACGATCTGGCGGCCGGCCGCCCCGTGAAGCCGGGACCGCAATCGTCGCGCCGTTCGTCCGAGCCCGAAGGCGACGTCAAGACCCTGACCGATCCAGCCCTCTATGACGGTTCGGCCGTCGGCACGTGGCGCAGGCAGTTCGACGAGCGCTTCGAGAAGGCGCGGCTCGCGAAGGAAGCCGCTGCGGCCGAGGCGGCCGCCAAGGCTTCCCCCGCAGCCGCCGCTCCAGCGCCGACGACCTCGGCCGCGGCCGCTCCGGCGCGGCCTCCCGCTTCGCCCGACACGCCGACGAATGCGACCAAGGATACGCCCGCCGCTGGCGGCTCGGCGATCCAGGCAGCCGGCGCAACGCCGGTCGTGGCCAACATGGCGCTGGCCGACTCCGCGTCATCGCCGGCAGGCAGTTCGAAGGCCGCGGCCGTGCTCGACGACGGCGGCCCGGAGCAGCCGCCGCCGACGCTGACCGCAGCGCGCGAAGCGAAACCGGACGAGCTGCAGCTCATCTGGGGCGTCGGGCCGAAGCTCGAACAGATGCTGTTTTCCATGGGCTTCTACCATTTCGACCAGATCGCGGCCTGGACCGAGGAGCACCTGCGCTTCGTCGACCGACGCCTCGGTGCCTTCCGCGGCCGGGCGCGCCGCGACGACTGGATCGGCCAGTCGAAGAAGCTCGCCGGCGGCTGGCGGCCATCGAACAGGATCGGCGACCGACCGGGGTCGTGATAGGGTAAGGGCTTGCGAGGAGGCCGGCATGGCTGAGGTCACGAACGAGTTGCTTCTTGAGGTCTTGAAGCGCGTCCAAGGGTGTCTGGATCGTATCGACGACGGAATGCGAGAGTTGAATGGTCAGCTTCACGCCATGCGAGAGCACATGCTTGCGACCCAGAAAGACATCTCAAACATTTACCATCGCCTTGTTGGCCATGATCTTCGGCTTGAACGCATCGAACGTCGGCTCGATCTGATCGGCGAACCGGCGGAATAGGCAGGCCATGCTCCACGATCGCGACCGCATCTTCATCAATCTCTACGGGTTCCAGGATCCCGGCCTGCAAGCCGCGCAGCGGCGCGGCAACTGGGACGGCACCAAGTTCCTGCTGGAGAAGGGCCGCGACTGGATCATCGACGAGATGAAGGCGTCGGGCCTCAGAGGGCGCGGCGGCGCCGGTTTCCCGACGGGGCTCAAGTGGTCGTTCATGCCGAAGAAGTCCGACGGGCGCCCGCATTACCTCGTCGTCAACGCCGACGAATCCGAGCCCGGCACCTGCAAGGACCGCGAGATCATGCGGCATGATCCGCATCTCCTGGTGGAAGGCTGCCTGATCGCGTCCTTCGCGATGGGTGCCAACGCCTGTTACATCTATATCCGCGGCGAATACACCGTCGAGCGCGCGGCGCTGCAAAAGGCGGTCGACGAGGCTTATGCCGCCAACCTGATCGGGCGCGACAACGTCCACGGCTGGCCGTTCGAGCTCTACGTCCATCACGGTGCCGGCGCTTATATCTGCGGCGAGGAGACGGCGCTTCTCGAAAGCCTCGAAGGCAAGAAGGGGATGCCGCGGATGAAACCGCCGTTCCCCGCCAACATGGGGCTTTACGGCTGCCCGACCACCGTGAACAACGTCGAATCCATTGCGGTGGCGGGAACCATCCTGCGCC
>CAZVMY010000477.1:0-2599 GCA_964628955.1 uncultured Methylocystis sp. | reverse complement strand
TCGCCCGATCGTCGAGTTCATGACCTTCAACTTCGCCATGCAGGCGATCGATCACATCATCAACTCGGCCGCGAAGACCCTCTATATGTCCGGCGGCCAGCTCGGCTGCCCGATCGTGTTCCGCGGACCGAACGGTGCGGCCTCGCGCGTCGCCGCGCAGCACAGCCAGGATTACTCGGCCTGGTACAGCCACGTTCCCGGCCTCAAGGTGATCGCGCCCTATACGGCCGCGGACGCCAAGGGTCTGCTGAAGGCCGCCATCCGCGACCCGAACCCGATCGTGTTCCTCGAGAACGAGATGCTCTATGGCGTCAGTTCCGACGTGCCGCAGGGCGATGTCGTGCTGCCGATCGGCAAGGCGCGCGTCGCCCGGACCGGCCGACACGTGACCCTGGTCGCGTGGTCGATCGGCATGCGCTATGCGCTCGCCGCAGCCGACGAACTGGCCAAGGACGGCATCGAGGCGGAGGTCATCGACCTGCGCACCATCCGGCCGATGGACATCGACACGATCGTCGCCTCGGTCATGAAGACCAATCGCCTCGTTACGGTCGAAGAGGGCTGGGCGCAGTCCGGCGTCGGCGCCGAGATCGCGGCGCGCGTGATGGAGCGGGCCTTCGACCATCTCGACGCGCCCGTGCTGCGCGTGACGGGCAAGGACGTGCCGATGCCCTATGCGGCCAATTTGGAGAAGCTGGCGCTACCCAACGTCGGCGAGGTGGTGCAGGCGGCCAAGGCCGTGACCTATCGGTGACGAGGGTCGACCCGCGGCACGGGGCCGTCGCTGTGACCTGTGCTATCCTTTGCCTGCGGCCTCATCGGCCGGCTCGTTTTCCGGAGTGACGGCATGACAGCGTTGACACGACGGAGGGCGACCTACCGCGACCTCGAGCTCGTCCCGCCGCATCTCGTGGCGGAACTGCTCGACGACGAACTCGTGACCCATCCCCGGCCGGTGCCCCGCCACGCGACCGCGGCTGGTCGTTTGCTCCACCAGCTGTCTGGCCCGTTCGATGACGATCTGGAAGGCCCCGGCGGCTGGATTTTCATGCCCGAGCCGGAGCTGCATTTCGGCCGTGCGGTGCTCGTACCAGACATCGCAGGCTGGCGTCGCGAGACGCTGCCCACCTTGTCGGACAAGCCGTACATCGACGTCGCGCCGGACTGGGTATGCGAGATTCTATCGCCGGCGACCGAGTTTCACGATCGTGGAGTGAAACGCCGGATCTATGCCGAAGCCGGGGTCGGCCATCTCTGGCTGCTCGACCCGCGGACCAGATTGCTGGAAGCGTTCGAGCGGATCGACGGGCGCTGGATGCTGCTGGGCACCTGTCATCATGCCGAACAGGTCGCCCTCGCGCCCTTCGAAGCCGCCCCGTTCGCGATGGCCTCGCTGTTCCCGTTCGACCCTCCTCCTTCGGACCCTTCCTCCGAGCAAGGCTGATCATGCCCACCAACATCCTGATGCCGGCGCTCTCTCCCACGATGGAGAAGGGCAATCTCGCGAAATGGCTGAAGAGCGAGGGTGATGCCGTCAAATCCGGCGACGTCATCGCCGAAATCGAGACCGACAAGGCCACCATGGAGGTGGAGGCCGTCGATGAAGGCATCCTGGCGAAGATACTGGTGCCGGCCGGGACGGCCGACGTGCCCGTCAACCAGCTGATCGCTGTTCTGGCAGGAGAGGGCGAGGACCCGAAGTCCGTCGGCGCACCGCCCCAGGGAGCGCAGCATCAGGGCGCAGCGGCGCCGGCGGTACCGCAGAACGAGCAGCCGACGCCCGCGCCGGAACACGCGGCCGCCAGCGCTCCGGCTGCTCCACCGCTTCGCGACGACGCGCGGACCGCGCTCCCTGCGGCCAACGGCGCCCGCGTCTTCGCATCGCCGCTGGCGCGTCGCGTCGCCAAGGACGCCGGCATCGATCTCGCTGCCGTTAAGGGGTCCGGCCCGCATGGCCGGATCGTGCTCGCCGACGTCGAGGGCGCGAAGGCGGGCGGCACGGCCGCACCGGCGCCGAAGCCGGCGCCCGTCGCAACCGCAGCGCCGACCGCCGCGTCCGCTCCGGCGCAGCCCATGGCGGACGAGGCTATCCGCAAGCTGTTCCAGCCCGGCAGCTTCACCGAGACACCGCATGACGGCATGCGCAAGATCATCGCCAAGCGCCTTCTGGAAGCCAAGACGACGATCCCGCACTTCTATCTCACGCTCGACTGCGAACTCGACGCGCTGCTCGCGCTCCGCGAGCAGATCAACAAGGCCGCGCCCGCGAAGGACGGCAAGCCCGCCTACAAGGTCTCCGTCAACGACATGGTCATCAAGGCGCTGGCGATGGCGCTCCGCGCCGTGCCCGATGCCAACGTGACCTGGACAGAAGCCGCGATGCTGAAGCACGAGCACGCCGACGTCGGCGTCGCGGTGTCGATCCCCGGCGGGCTGATCACGCCGGTGATCAGGGATGCCTGCCACAAGACGCTGTCCGCGATCTCCAACGAAATGAAGGATCTGGCGGCGCGGGCGAAAGCGCGGAAGCTCCTGCCGCACGAATACCAGGGCGGCGCTTCCGCCGTCTCGAACCTCGGCATGTTCGGCATCAAGGACT
>CAZVMY010000476.1:0-2601 GCA_964628955.1 uncultured Methylocystis sp. | reverse complement strand
AATAAGCTGAGCCGTGGCGAGATGGAGGTGGGCGGTGTCCGGCTCGATCTCAGCCTCGTACACACGCCGATCTACAATCTCGCCGCGCGCGAGGACCATATCGCTCCGGCGCGGTCGGTCTTCGTCGGCAGCGGCTGCTTCGGCGGCGAAGTCCGCTATGTGCTGGCCGGTTCCGGCCATATCGCCGGCGTGGTCAATCCGCCCGCAAAACAGAAATACCAGTACTGGACCGGTGGCGCACCGAAGGGCGAGTTCGAGGACTGGCTTGCGCAGGCCGAGGAACACCCCGGCTCCTGGTGGACCGACTGGATCAGGTGGATCGAGGCGCGGTCGCCGGAGCGGGTACCGGCGCGCATTCCCGGTGCGGGGAAACTCCCGGCGATCGCCGAGGCACCCGGCGACTACGTGCGGATCAAGGCGTAGATCGGCTTCGGACCAGCAATCGGAAGGGTCACGCCCCGGATTGCGGGACGTGACCGATCTCAGCTTTCAGAACTTCTTGACGATCGGCGGGCGGGCCGGTGCTGCCGCGGCAACCGGGGTGTCCCAGCGATAGGTGATGCCGCCGGAGACGATGTCGATCGACGGTTGCGCGATCGCGCTGTAGCGCAAGCCGGTGAAGTCCGGATGGCCGGGTTGCACGTTGACCGGCGCGTCGGCCACGAAGATGTGCGTGTAGCCGAAGTCGAAGCGGAGCTGCTCGGAGAACTTGTAGCTGAAGCCGCCTGAGACCCAGAGACGATCGGCATCGGAGATGCGCACGCCACGCACGTCGTCGGTCACGGGAGAGAAGTCATAGGCGAGCCCTGCGCGCAGCGTGAGGGCGGGAGACCACTGGTACTCGACGCCACCCGCGACGTGGAAGCTGTCCTGATAGACGAAGTTGAGCGAGCTCAGCACGGCGCCGGTGGCCTTGACGACGACCGGAAGCCGGCCGAAGCGGCTCCAGTTCTGCCATTCACCGGTGAAATGCACCGTCCACTGGTCGTCGATGACCTGCGAGAGACCGACGTTGATGGTCTCAGGAAGGTTCAGGTTGACACGGATCGGCGTCGGCCCGGCGGGAGGCGCACCGGGGATCGAGACCGGTGCTGAGAAGTTGCCGTCGAGCTGGTGATGGATCGCCGACCGGAAGCCGATGCCGATCGTCGTGCCCTCGAACGGCTTCAAGGTGGCACCGAGGCGGTAGCCGAAGGTGATGTCGTCGGCGCGCAGCACCGAGTTCGGCGCGTTCGGCGCCAGAGCCTGGGGCGCGAGCGGCACGGTGGGCGGGAAGCCATAGGCCTGCCGGAGTTCGGCGAGGAAGTACTGGATCTGCACGCCGACGCCGACCGACAGCCAGTCGTTGACCTTATAGCCGAGGGTGGGGGTGACGTTGATGGACCGTGCCGTCGACGAGCGGCCGAAGGTCTGGCCGGCGAAGTTCTGGTTCTCCGGCTTGGAGCGCAGGCCGTAAGGGGAGCCGGTGGTCACGCCGAGCCAGAGGTCGTCCGTGATCTGCCAGGAGCTGTAGCTGGCCGTGAGGAACGCGCCTTCGAGGCCGATCTCGCCGGTGCCGCCGGTCTGGAACGGGTTGGTGGTCGACACCGTCCGGTAGTTGGCGCTCGGCAGGATGCCCGTGAAGTTCCAGTTGCTCTGCCGCCCCGGCAGAAGCGTGATGGTCGCCGGGTTCCAGAACGTCGAGGCGTTGCCGGCGCCACCGGAGGCTGCACCGGCGAAGGCCATGCCTGCACCGAGCGCGCCCTGGTTGCGGATGGCGAAAGACTGGGCATTGGCGTCGGTCGCGATCGTCACGCCACCCACGACGAGCATGGCGATGGCGGCTGCATGGACTTTCGGCATCGGCATTCCTTCCTCACGTTGTTGTAGGGGCGATCCGTACCCCCGGGCCGGCGGGCGCCCGACCACGGCGCTCTGTTCCAGCCTTATTCTTCGGCAACGGTGCCCATTTGCGAGCGCCACCACAATGTCCAAATTGCTCTGGCGACGCAGGAGCTTTTGATCGGCTCGACCTGCCGCGGCGGTCGATCTGGCGCGAATTCGGTACAAAATCCGACAGGCTGCGGCCGTAGCGTTCGTTCACATGCAAACTATCGTGTGTTTTTTGCGTTTTTGCGCAGACGGTCTGCCTGATCGCGAGCTTTGGTCACGCAACCGGGTGACGGCTTTTCCGTGACGGCGTTGCAATTGGGCCACAATCCGGCCGGGTCCGTGGCGGGCCGACGGAATCACCGGTTGCCCAACAAGACCGGCCGCCCCAAGATGAATCGAGCTTGGGAGGCGTGTATGAAGCTGGTGCGTTGGGGCAAAACGGGCAAGGAAAAGCCCGGCCTCGTCGACTCGGATGGCAGGATTCGTGACCTGTCCGACCACGTGCACGACATCTCGGACCAGGTCCTTCAGCCTCGCACGCTCGCCAAGATCGCCAAGCTGAAACCCGAGCGGCTACCGCTGGTGCGGGGGCGTCCACGACTCGGGCCATGCGTCGGCAACGTGCGGAACTTCATCGCGGTCGGTCTGAACTACGCCGACCACGCGGCCGAGACGGGCGCGAGTCCGCCCAAAGAGCCGATCCTCTTCAACAAGGCGCCGTCCTGCATC
>CAZVMY010000475.1:0-2605 GCA_964628955.1 uncultured Methylocystis sp. | reverse complement strand
AAGATGACGAACTCGCTGGCACGTCCGTCTCCGGCTCCGCGCATCGTGCGCGAACGTCTCAGCATCGCGCGAACACGCGCGAGAAGCTCGCGCGGGCTGAACGGCTTGGTGACATAATCGTCGGCGCCGGCTTCCAGCCCGATCACGCGGTCGCTCTCCTCGCTCCGCGCCGTGAGCATCACGATCGGGACCTGCGACGTCATACGGACATCGCTGCAGAGATCGAAGCCGGAACGTCCCGGGAGCATCAGGTCGAGGATGACGAGATCGATGTCCGCCTGTCTGAGAACGTCCATCATGACGCGTCCGTCCGGCGCGCCTGTGACCTTGTAGCCGTGTCGCTGCAGGAAACGGGCGACCAGCAGTCGGATCTGCGGGTCGTCATCCACCACGAGCACATGGCCATGGTCGTTGGACAGGACGGTGGTCGGGCTCTCGGTCACGAACGTCCTTCGGATCAATGATCATATGTTGCGGCACCAGGCCACCGCGGCAACAGCAATAGAGCGCTGTTGCCGGTCAGACACGCGCGGTATTGCAACAATTTGTTACGGACGCGGCGCCGCGCCATTGCTACCCAAGCCGGACAAGAGGCTCTGGGGCTGAAACGATCGCGATGGTCTTGAAACTGTGTCTCGCCGCTCTTGCGGCACTCGTGATCGGGGCCTGTTCCGTCGCCCCCGTGCCGATCCATCTGGCACGACCGGCCGATCCGGCCGTGTCTGTGCCAGTCGTCGCCTATGGAAGCGTCACGGCGGGTGTGACCTCGATGCGCCCTGCCGAGCCGAAGAACTGGCGCGACCTGAATCGTAGAGTGGGGCCTCAGCCGTGATCGCGCTGACGTTCGCCTTGCGATCGGTCCATCACATGTCCACGCGCCGCGTTCGCCGCTTGTCGCTCATTGCCGGCGTCGCCGTCCTCCTTGGCGGCTGCGCGACATTCTCGGCCGATGGCGGTGTCGGCCCGGCACAGGCCATCGCTTTTTCGGAGCTGAACAAGGACGTCGTCAAAATCGGCGACGACGTCACGGCCGGCAGCGCCAAGGCGCGCGTCGACCAGCTTCTCAAGAAGCCGCTGACGGCTGACAGCGCCGTCCAGATCGCGCTCTTGAACAACCGCGGCCTGCAGGCGGCCTTCAACGAACTCGGCATCGCCGAAGCGCAGATGGTCGCGGCGAGCTTGCCGCCAAATCCGCGGTTGGGGATCTCGTCGGAAACGGGCACGCGGTTCCTGGAAATAGAGCGTGAGGTGGCGGCCAGCCTGTTTGCGCTGATCACGCTGCCAGCGCGAGCCGACGCGGCGCGGGACCGGTTTCGGAATGCGCAGCTTCGTGCGGCGGAAAACGTCCTGAAGCTCGCCGCCGACACGCGCCGGCAGTATTACCGCGCCGTCGCCGCCAACGCGCAGGCGTCGTTCTACCAGGAGGCCAAGGCGTCGTCTGACGCGGCCTCCGAACTGTTCAGGCGGCTGGGCGAATCGGGCGGCATCAACAAGCTCAACCAGGCCCGAGAGTTCGCCTTCGACGCGGAACTCGGGGCGCAACTGGCGCAGGCCCGGTTGCAACAGCGCCAGGAGCGGGAGCGGCTGGTTCGCCTTCTGGGGCTCTGGGGGGGCGACCTGAAGTTTCGGCTCCCGGGCACGCTGCCGCCGCTGCCGCCGCTGAGAACCGTCAAGGCGATCGAGGCCGAGGCGCTGCGCAAGCGGATCGACGTGCAGATCGCCCGCGGCGACCTCGATCTGCTGGCCAAGACGCTGGGGCTGACGCAGGCGACCCGCTTCGTCAACGACATCGACCTTCTCGGCCGGCGCACCTACGAACGCGAGAGCACCGTCCTGCCCGACGGCGATATCGAGCGGAACTCGCTGCGCACCCGTACTGTCGCACTCGAGATCGAGATTCCGATCTACGATTTCGGGCAGTCGAAGGTCGTCCAGGCCGAACAGACCTACATGCAGGCGGCCAACCGCCTGGCGGAAAGGGCGGTCAACGTCCGCTCCGAGGCGCGCGAAGCGTACACGGCCTATCGCGGCGCCCATGACATTGCGCGGCATTACATCGCCAACGTCCTGCCGCTGCGCAGGATCATCCAGGACGAAGCACAGTTGCAATATAACGGCATGCTGATCGACGTGACGCAGCTCATCGCCGATGCGCGCGGCCGCATTTTATCCAATGTCGCGGGGATCAATGCCCGCCGCGATGTCTGGATCGCCCATACCGACTTCAAGCATGCCCTCATCGGCGGCGGTTCCGGCGGTGGCGGCGGAGCTGCCGTCGTCGCAGCGGCCGGCGGCGGCGATGCGCCGGCCCATTGAACCCATCAGGAGCAGGATATCATGACGAATCTTTCGCGCAGGGGCTTCATCGGAACGTCGGGGCTCGTGCTTGCCGGCGCTGCCGCCGTCTCGGGCCGCACCGCCTTCGCCTCGGTGCCGGAGGCGCCGATGATGACAAGCGCGGCGACGCAGGCCCCGCTCGTGCCGACTTCAGGCCCCGACTACCAGCCTGTCGCGACGCTGAACGGCTGGACCCTGCCCTGGCGCATGAACGGCGACTGGAAGGAATTCCATCTCGTCGCCGAGCCGGTCGAGCGCGAGATGGCGC
>CAZVMY010000474.1:0-2609 GCA_964628955.1 uncultured Methylocystis sp. | reverse complement strand
GCGGGGTTCTGGTGGCTGACGACCGGGTGATCGTGTGGCGGCGCGGCGATCGTCTGGTCGCCGAGCCGCACCCCGCGATCGCCGGTAAGCTGGAACTGTACGGCCACGGCATCGTATCCACGCCTTTCGTCGCACGTGCCGTTCTCGGGCTCGTGATCGATCTGTCGCGGGAACGTGACGAGCGGCTTCCCGAAGCGGCCGCCCAATCGGTTGACATCCTTGGGGTTTCGTTGCCCATGATGACGATCGGGCGTTGCACGTCTGCGCTTGATCGCGTTGTTGACCTGCTGGCGTTCACGGACCCTGCACAGGCAGTTGGGCAGGTCACATGGTTTTCGCACTTGCGAAAACCATGATTTTGGCCAAGATTAACTGGTGAAGGGTCGCGCTAGCAGCGCGCCGCCAACGAAAAACAATATCATGATTGGTATGGTCCTCGTGACCCACGGTCGCCTCGCGTGTGAGTTCCGCGCGGCTCTCGAACATGTCGTCGGCCCGCAGAAGCAGGTGTCGGTGATCACGATCGATCCCGACGACGATATGGACGGACGCCGACAGGACATCATGGATGCGATCCACGGCGTGGATACCGGCCAGGGCGTCGTGGTCCTTACCGACATGTTCGGGGGAACGCCCTCGAATCTGGCCATTTCGGCGATGAACGGCTCGAACGTCGAGGTCGTGGCCGGCATCAACCTGCCTATGCTGATCAAGCTGGCGAGCGTCCGCGACGAGACGCTGCTGCAGGACGCGGTCGTCCAGGCCCAGGACGCGG
Source organism: uncultured Methylocystis sp. (assembly GCA_964628955.1). Lineage (GTDB taxonomy): Bacteria > Pseudomonadota > Alphaproteobacteria > Rhizobiales > Beijerinckiaceae > CAZVMY01. Next base: position 1,834 of record CAZVMY010000474.1, on the reverse strand, counting down.
GCCGGAAATACATCAACGTCGCCAGTCGCGTCCTGTCGGGAAAATGACGGTCGTGTCCGACCCCTTGGCCGTCGCCACCGGGGCCGGCCGCGGGCCGCTGGTCGTCGTGCGCGAACTGCCGATCATCAACCGCAAGGGCCTGCACGCCCGCGCATCCGCGAAGTTCGTGCAATGCGCGGAGCATTTCGACAGCGACATCACGGTGACGCGGGCCGGTGAGACCGTGGGTGGTACGTCGATCATGGGCCTTCTGACGCTCGCCGCGGCGCAAGGCACGAGCGTCGTCGTCAGCGCGAAGGGGCCCGACGCAGCACAGGCGCTCGACGCCATCACGGCGCTCCTCGCGAGCCGGTTCGGCGAGGACGAGTGACGTCATGCCGCCGTCGGCCTCCATCGCGCCGGCCGAGGCGGGTGTTCGCCGGCAACGCGGACGCAACCTCGCCGACCTGCTGCCATCCCTGAAGACGGTCGCCCTCGTCGCCGTGCTGCTGCCCGGCGCGTGGCTGCTCTGGCGATGGTGGGCCGGAACGCTGGGTCCGCTGGTCTACAAGGAGGCCATCCATCAGACCGGGCTCTGGGCGACGCGTTTCCTGCTGCTCACGCTGCTGGTCACGCCGCTTCGCCGGGTCGCTTTCTGGAACCGCCTGATCGCGATCCGCCGCACGCTCGGCCTGGCGGCCCTCGGCTACGCGATCCTCCACGTGATCCTCTACTGTCTCGACCAGAGCCTCGACGTCGGCAAGATCGTCTCGGAGATCGTGCTGCGGTTCTATCTGACCATCGGGCTGATCGCCGTGCTGGCGCTGGTCGTTCTCGGCGCGACGTCGACCGACGGAATGGTCCGCCGGATCGGCCCCGAGCGCTGGTCCCTGCTGCACAAGCTGACCTATCCGGCGACGGCGCTGGCGCTGTGGCACTTCTTCCTCCAGTCGAAACTCGAGGTCTGGGAGGCCGCGCTGGTCTCCGGCCTGTTCTTCCTGCTGATGGTCTTCCGGCTGCTCTGGCGCCTGCGGCGTACCATCGACGTGCCGTCGCTGGTCGCACTGGCGGTTCTTGCCGCGTTCGCGACCGCCGCTCTGGAAATGACCTGGTACGGCTGGGGCATGCCGATCCCGCTCTCGACGATGGTCATGTTCCAGTTCGACTTCGAAACGGAGATCCGCCCGGCCTGGTGGGTGATGGCGGCCGGCCTCCTGCTCGTGCCGCTGCATCTCGTCAGGGCGCAGCGGCAGCCGCGGCGGGTGCGCTGAACGGACGCGGGCGATGGCGCCGTCCGGAACTGTTTGGAAGCGCGCCTCACCCTGAGGTGCGAGGCTCCGTCCGCTACGCTCTCTTGCAACTCAGGATGGGGCGACTGGAGTGCCCGAACGCGCTCCGGCGCATAAACAAATCCTTATATCCTTATTGTCACATGGGCTGGCCACTGCTATTCAACCGCCCACGACAGAGGATCGAGGAGTTCGACATGGCCGCCGCGGCGATCGCAGACGTAACCCATGACTACGTGATCAAGGACATCGGCCTGGCCGGCTATGGGCGCATGGAAATCGACATGGCCCAGGACGAGATGCCGGGCCTGATGGCGATCCGCGAGGAATTCGCCGGAAAGCAGCCGCTCAAAGGCGCGCGCGTCGCCGGCTGCCTGCACATGACGATCCAGACCGCCGTGCTGATCGAGACGCTGAAGGCTCTCGGCGCAGACGTGCGCTGGTCGTCGTGCAACATCTTCTCGACCCAGGATCACGCCGCTGCCGCGATCGCCGCGTCCGGTACGCCGGTCTTCGCGATCAAGGGCGAGACGCTGGAAGACTACTGGGAATACGTGCTCAAGACC
>CAZVMY010000473.1:0-2622 GCA_964628955.1 uncultured Methylocystis sp. | reverse complement strand
AGGCGGCCGTCGTCGTGGTGATGACCTTCATCCCGATGTTGGTGAACACGCTGGCTGGCCTCGAAGCGGCCGGTCACCTGGAGCGCGATCTGATGCGCTCCTACGGCGCGTCGCACGGCCGGACGCTGCTGGCGCTCAGGCTGCCGGCGGCGATGCCGTTCATCTTCAACGGGCTCAAGATCAACGCGACTCTTGCGCTGATCGGCGCGATCGTCGCCGAGTTCTTCGGCACGCCGATCGTCGGCATGGGCTTTCGCATCTCGACCGAGATCGGGCGCATGGCGCTCGACATGGTCTGGGCCGAGATCGCGCTGGCCGCGATCACGGGTTCGCTGTTCTATGGGCTTCTGGTGCTCGTCGAGCGCGCCGTGACGTTCTGGCACCCGTCGGTGCGCATGGCGTGAAGCGGCGGATGGATGGTTTTCCTGCGGGGCAGGTTTTCTTGCGGGGCAGGTTTTTGAGGAGGAGAGACTGATGAAGCGGATCGTACTCGGCGCGGCGCTTGGCCTCGCGATGGCGCTGCCGGCGGCGGCGCAGGAGAAGGTGACCCTGCAGCTCAAATGGGTGACGCAGGCGCAGTTCGCCGGCTATTACGTCGCCAAGGACAAGGGCTTCTACAAGGAGGCCGGCCTCGACGTGACCATCAAGCCGGGCGGACCGGACATCGCCCCGCCGCAGATCATCGCCGGCGGTGGCGCCGACGTGATCATCGAATGGATGCCGGCCGCTCTCGCCTCGCGCGAGAAGGGCGTGGCGCTGGTCAACATCGCCCAACCTTTCAAGACCTCGGGCATGATGCTGACCTGCCGTAAGGATTCGGGCGTGGCGACGCCCGCCGACTTCAAGGGCAAGACGCTGGGCGTCTGGTTCTTCGGCAACGAATATCCGTTCCTGTCGTGGATGGCGCAGCTCAAGCTGCCGACAGACGGCTCCGCCAACGGCGTCAAGGTCATCAAGCAGGGTTTCAACGTCGATCCGATCCTGCAGAAGCAGGCGGCCTGCGTCTCGACCATGACCTACAACGAATACTGGCAGATCATCGACGCCGGCCTGAAGCCGGAGGATCTCGTCGTGTTCAAATACGCCGATCAGGGCGTCGCCACCATGGAGGATGGCCTGTACGTCCTCGAGGACAAGCTCAAGGACCCGAAATTCGTCGAGCGCATGGCGAAGTTCGTGAAGGCTTCCATGAAGGGCTGGGATTATGCCCGCGCCAACCAGGCCGAGGCCGCGAAGATCGTGCTCAACAACGACACGACCGGGGCGCAGACCGAAAAGCACCAGACCCGGATGATGGGCGAGATCAACAAGCTGACCGAAGGCTCGACCGGCCGGCTCGATCCGGCTGATTACGAGCGGACGGTCAAGACCCTGCTCGCCGGCGGCTCCGACCCGGTCATCTCGAAGGCTCCCACCGGCGCCTGGACCCACGCGGTGTTCGACGCGGCGAAGTAAGCGGTCGGGCGGCGGACGAAGCCGTCCGTCGCCCGAGCCCTTGTGGCGACACCGCCCGACCGTATATAGTGATATCACTACAAATGGAGACGAGTGATGGCTTCGCCGGTGTTGAAGATTTCAGCCACGGAAGCCAACCGCAGCTTTTCAAAGCTGCTTCGTCGGGCGCGTGCCGGCGAAAGCGTGGTCATCACGGATCGCGGCAAGGATGTCGCGATCATCAGTCCCGCGGGGCTTTCACCCGAGGACGAAGAGGCGCTGAAGGCCGAGAAGGCGCGGCGCGATGCCGAATGGGCTGCCTACATGGCGGAGCTTCGCACCCGGACACCGCTCAATCTCGGCAAGTTCAACCGGGATTGGGCCTACGAGGATGACTAAGGCGCAGCGGATCGCCATCGACACCAACGTCCTCCTCTACGCCGAAGGACTGAACGACGTCGCGCGCCTGAAGCAGGCTACGGATCTGCTGACCCGACTGCGCCAGCGGCATAAGCTCCTCGTACCGATCCAGGTTCTTGGTGAATTCGTTCGCATCCTTCGCCGGAAAGCCCGCATGACGCCGGCTCAGATCGACCGTTCGGTCGACAAGCTGACGCAGGACGCGGAGCTTTGCGGCACGACGCCGACAGCGTTTGCATTTGCGCGCCGTCTCACATCCCAGCATGGTCTGGACATCTGGGACGCCGTGATCCTGTCGGTTGCGGCAGAGCACGACGCCACGCTCATGCTCTCCGAAGACATGCAGGACGGTTTCGTCTGGCGCCGGGCCACAGTAACCAACCCGTTCGCGGAGGCGCCGCATCCCTTGTTGCGCTCGGCCATCGAAGACAATCAGGAGCTGCTGCCGTGACCACCCTCCTCATCCGCGGCGGCACCGTCGTCAACCACGACCATTCCCGCCGGGCCGACGTACTGATCGAGGGCGGCTCTATCGTCGCTGTTGCGCCCTCGCTGGAGGCCCCGGCCGGGGCGCAAGTGATCGACGCCGGCGGCTGCGACGTGCTGCCGGGCGGCATCGACCCGCACACGCACATGGAACTCATGTTCATGGGCACGGTCTCGGCCGACGATTTCGAATGGGGCACGAAGGCCGCGCTCTCCGGTGGCACGACGATGATCGTCGATTTCTGCATTCCGGCGCCCAAGCAGTCGATGCTCGCCGCCTAT
>CAZVMY010000472.1:0-2625 GCA_964628955.1 uncultured Methylocystis sp. | reverse complement strand
GAAACGCCGAGCGACGGACAGGCCGCAGCGAGCCGCCGATCGAGGGTATGGACCGACGCCCCGTGCTCCGATGCGACCGCGACATGCAGCGCATCGCCGGCGCGAAGCCCGAGATCATGCTGATCGACGAACCTCGCCGCCGTCCGGAAGTGACGGGTCGTCACCGGTATCACGGTGAAGCTCTGCGCGACCAGAAGGTGGAACATGGAGAGGGCGGCGGCCCGCTGCGCGAGGTCTACCCGGCCGCTGCGCAGCTTGATGGCCATCGCGGAGGACATCTCGGTGATGGTCCAGTCACTGACCAGCAACCGGGCTGGCTCCTGCGCCGACAGCCAATCCTGAACGCGCGTCGTCGCCGCCTCGTTCGACAGCGCCGCGACAATCAGCGACGTGTCGAGATACAGCATCAGTTCCGATCGCCGTCGCGCATCGACCTCACGAGGTCCGCTGCGGTCTCTGCCTGGAGCGGCATCGTCGCCGACAGACGCCGGAGCGAGGCGAGGTCGACGGGACGGCGTGGCTCCGCGATCGCCGTGAGGCGCGCGACCGCCCGGCCATCGCGCGTAATGTCGATGGAATCACCCGCCTCGACACGATCGATCAGCATGTCCAGCAGTGATCTGGCGTCGGTCAGCGTGACGCTCTCCATGTTTCGCTCCGGTGCTCGCCGAGCGCGGTATAGATCAACCCGCTGCCGCAGGCCAGCAGGGAGAAGCGCCGTCTTGCGCGGCTACAATCTCACACGTTCCCCGTCGCCAGCCGGTCCTGCCAGCGGCCCGAATAGACCATCTGGCCGACGTGGCCGATCGTCTGGTCGGTGAGGGCGAAGACCTCGCCGCCGCAGAAGCGACGCCAGCGCTCGCAGAAGGAATAATCCTCCGACAGCAGCGCGTCGTCGTGCTCGTTCGGAATGCGGTCGAAAAAGCCGTAGTGAAACGTGTTGCCGAGATGGTCCGCGCCGGCGCGCACGTCCCAGCGCTGGACGTGGCGGCCCTCGACCAGCGCGTCGAGCACGCGGCGCTGGATCAGCGTCACCGCCATGCCGATACCGGCCATCGGGCAGAGCCCGTCCTTCACCTCGACCGTGTCGCCCTTGGAGAAGCGCACGACGAAGGGCTGCGCCGCGGCGAGCGCCACCTCGAAGGGCTTGCCCTCGGCGGCTTCCGCGTGGAGCCGGGCGAGATCGATCCGCCGCTCCGGGCAGACGCAGCCGATGATGGCCTTGTCGCGGCGCAGCAGCGCCACGGCCGCCTCGGGCTCGAAGGCCATGTCGTCGTCGATGAAAAGGAGATGCGTGACGTCCGTCCGGCGCCAGGCGGCGGTGGCGATCATGTTGCGGGCGACGGCGATCTCGGTCGAATCGACCAGCGAGACCTCGCAGCCGATGCCCAGATCCTTGAGCAGGATCAGCGTGCCGGACAGCGCCATCGCCGTCTGCGAGGTGACGGCGCCGCGATAGCAGGGCAGGCCGACCATGATCTTCACCGGCGGCTCACGGCTTGCCGGTGTGCAGCCGGTCGAGATACTTGCCGGCGAAGACGTAATTGCCGATGTGGCCGATCGTGCGGTTGACGAGCGCCCAGGTGTCGCCGCCGCACAGCGTCACCCAGCGATGGCAGAAGGACAGATCCTCCGAGAGCTGGGCGCCGACCTCGCCGACCTCCACCTGATCGAAAAAGCCATAGTGTTTAGGGTTGTTGACGGCATCGACGAAGGGGATGGCCTCGGTCCCGCGAACCTGCACGACGCCCCGTTCGACCATTGTGGTGAAGACCTCACGCTTGATCAGCGTCACGGCCATGCCGATGCCGGCCATGCGGCAGATGCCGTTCTCGACCATGAGTTCGCTGTGCGAGATGTGCCTGGTCACGAAGTCCAGGGCGTCGCTGAGCGCGGCCTCGAACGGCGCGCCGGTCTTCGCGGTCTCATACAACTGTTGCAGGTTGAGCGAACGTTTCGGACAGACGCAGCCAATCAGCGGCTTGTTGGCGCGCAAGAGATCGATGATCGCGTCCGACTCGAATTCCATGTCGTCGTCGACGAAAAACAGGTGTGTGAACCGGTCGTTCGCCACGACATAGGAGGCGATCGTATTGCGGACCACGATGATCTCGGCGGATTCCACGTTGAGGAACTCGACCTTGATGCCGAGTTCGGCGCAAAGACTGACGAGGTTGATGATGGCGGCGGCGGTCCGGGTCATGATCGTGCCGCGAAAGCTCGGGACGCCGACCAGGATATGCAGCGGCTTCTTCGTGTCCGTGCTCATTCGTTCGCTCCGGAGCGCAGCGCCCCGAAAAGCGGATAGATGATTCCCGGCCACGCCGATATCCGGACCGGAACTGCCCATTTCGGCAGGAGAGGCGAGTAGCCTGCCGCATCCCTCCCCCGCGAACGCGGGGAGGGCGAGGGAGGGGCGGCTCAGACCGAGGCGTCGCGCCCGTGGCCGGCCCCCCCACCCTCACCCGCCCCGCGAGGGGGCGGGAGGCGGCCGGCTTGGCGCCTCGGCCACGACGTTCTGGGACGCAGTCGCGCACGAAAAAAGGCGGCGCCGTTCTGGCGCCGCCTTCCATCGATGAAATCCGATCCTTCTGGATCAGAAGAGACGCAGGATCGCCTGGTCGG
>CAZVMY010000471.1:2305-2627 GCA_964628955.1 uncultured Methylocystis sp. | reverse complement strand
TTCAAGCCCAGGGTCGGACAACCCATGCCACTTCTGCAGCAGCAGAGCCTTGAACAGGCACAGCGGCGGATATGACGCCTCGCCACGCGACGACTTGTTCACGCCATCGAGAAGCCGCTCCACAGGCCCCCAATCGACCAGCCGCTCGATCTCCGCCAGAGCGTCCTTCCCGCCGTTGCCGCGCTGCGAGGCCAACGCCTCCCCAAAACCAAGCTGACCTATCCGACGACGGGGCATCGCGACCTCCACGGCGTGACAATCATCTTGAATCACGCCCCGCCGTTCCATGCAAAGGTCTCCAGGATGAGGAGGGTGGCGAAGG
>CAZVMY010000471.1:0-2295 GCA_964628955.1 uncultured Methylocystis sp. | reverse complement strand
CGACCCCGGCCAGCGCCGCGGCAAACCGCGCCCGGTTGTGGGCGAGCTGCAGCCAGCCGATCGGCAGGCGCCCGAGCAGGCGTTCCAGCAGGCGCTCGACGAGCCTGGCCATCACGGCGCCGTCGGGCCGGCGCCGGACTGGATGCGCGCCGTCACCTGAAGGTTTGTGAAGCGCGCAGCCAGCGGCGTGGACGGCGCGTCGAGCCCGGCCGTCACCTTGACGACGCGCGCGTCGGTGTTGGCGGCGGGGTTGGGATCGACGAGCGACTGCCGGCCGACCTCGAGCCCGATGCGCCGGACCGTACCGCGGAGCGGCTTCGGCAGTGCCTCGGCGGTGACCTCGACCGGATCGCCGATCGCCACCTGGCCGATCTGCGTCTGGTAGACCTCGACCTCGACCTTCATGTGCTCGAGGTCGCCGAGGTTCATCATGCCGGTCGTCGCCGGCCGCTCGCCGGGGCGGTTCGCGATCGAGAGGATGGTGCCGGCAACGGGCGCACGCACATAAGCCTTCTCGCGTTCGGCCTCGGCGCGGGCGAGATCGGCCCTGGCGGAATCGAGGTTGCGCATGGCAACCACCACGTCGGCCTGGGCGTCGATCGCGCCCGCGCCATAGCGCGACAGCGTGGCGCGCAGCCGCTCCACCTCGCGGCCGGCCTCGACGCGCTCGAACTCCCGCAGCGCGTTCTGCGCGGTGCTCTCGGCGCGGGCGAGCGCGGCCCACGCCTCCTCGCGTGCCGCCGCCGTGACCGTCCGGGTCTGTTCCAGCATGGCGGCCCGGGCGTCGACGGTGGCGCGGGCCGCCTCGACCGCCGAGAGAAGCTGACGCTCGTTGTCGAGCACCGCGAGCAGCGCGCCGCGCTCGACGCGGTCGCCCTCCTGCACGTGGAGGACGGCAATGCGCGCATCGCCCGCTCCGAACGGAGGTGCCACGGTTACCACCTCGCCCTCCGGCAGGATCTTGCCGAGACCGGCCACGAAGCGGCGGACCGGAGCGCGCAGGGGGTGGCGTCCCGCTCGGGCGGACGCGGCGCGGGCACGGCAATCGGGGACGAAGTGCCCCCGCCGGGCTCGAGCCGTAGCAGTTCCATGGCCTTCCTCAGCCCGGGCGGCTGGAAATAGAGCCCGATCAGGCCTCCGCCCGCGACCAGGGCGGCCGCGGCCACCGCGAACGGCACGAGGCGCACGGCGCGCCGGAAGCCGCGGGCGGGGAGAACCGCGGGCGGCGCCGTCCGGTCGACCACCACGAGTGGCAGCGACGCGATGCCCGCGTCCGGCGCGGGCGTCGCCCCTGCGGCCGGGACATCCTGGCGTATGAGCGCCGTCATGGCAGGCACCTCCACGGGGCGTGGCGGTTGCATCTGCGGACCATTCTGCATATAATGACTCTATGGTCAATGACTGAAGAGTCACTAATGTCCAATCCGCCATTCGCCGCCGCGTTGCCCGGCCCGGCCCCGCTTTCCGCCGCCCGGACCGGACGCCGGCGCCGAAAGGAGGCCCGCCCGGCCGAACTGATCGAGGCCGGCCTCGCAGAATTCGCTCTGCGGGGCTTCGCCGGCTCCCGGCTGGAGGACGTCGCCGGCCGCGCCGGCGTGGTCAAGGGCACGATCTACCGCTACTTCGCCGACAAGGAGGCGCTGTTCCTCGCGGCCGTGCAGTCGCGCGCCACCCCCGTGCTCGGCGAGATCGACAGGTTCGTCGACGCCTATCCCGGGACGACCCGCGAGCTGATCGTCTTCGTGCTGCGCACCGTCTATGGCCGGCTGGTCGAGACCGACCTCTCGGTTCTCATGCGCATCATCATCGCCGAAGGCGCGAACTTCCCGGCGCTGACCGCACTTTATCACCGCGAGATGATCTCGAAGGGGAGGGCGCTGCTCGACCGCATCGTGCAGCGCGGCATCGCCCGTGGCGAGGTGAGGGCCAATGCCGCAGCGGATCTCGCCATGATCATCATGGCTCCGGCCATCATGGCCACGATCTGGAAGATGACCTTCGAGGTCCACGACCCGGTCGCCACCGAGCGCTTCCTCGCCGCCCACCTCGCCCTGCTCGACGAAGGTCTGCTCACCGGATGAGTCCGCAAGGTGGCCGACGTTACGGCAGGAGGCGGCGCACCGCATGTCGCCGCTATGTCCTCTGTCCATGGGTTTCCGAAGAGCGCGCAGGGCCCGCACGTCGATAGGGGCCCTCCTTCCCGCTGGCACCGCGCGGGGCTGCGCCGGACGACGCTGCACGCGCGAGTGTTGGCCCGTCAGCCGGGACCGATGGGCCACTTCTGCTTGCGGAGTG
>CAZVMY010000470.1:0-2636 GCA_964628955.1 uncultured Methylocystis sp. | reverse complement strand
CCGGGCAGCTTTCGCGGCCAGCCGGTGACCGTGCAGGACATGTTCGAGGCGGTCGGAAAGCATTCGATCGGGGCGATGTCCGATGCCGATCTCGACGAGATCGAGCAGGTCGCCTGTCCGTCCGCCGGTGCCTGCGGCGCACAGTTCACCGCCAATACCATGGCGACCGTCTCGGAAGCGATCGGCCTGGCCCTGCCATATTCGGCGGGAGCGCCGGCGCCTTACGAGATCCGCGACCGGTTCTCGACCGCCGCTGGCGAAATGATCATGGAGCTGATCGCGAAGAACATCCGGCCGCGTGACATCGTCACGCGCAAGGCGCTCGAAAATGCCGCGACTGTGGTCGCCGCCTCGGGCGGATCAACCAACGCCGCGCTGCACCTGCCGGCGATCGCGCACGAATGCGGGATCGCGTTCGATCTGTTCGACGTGGCCGAAATTTTCAAACGAACGCCCTATATCGGCGATCTCAAGCCCGGTGGCCGCTACGTCGCCAAGGATCTGTTCGAGGTTGGCGGCATTCCGCTCCTCATGAAGACGCTGCTCGATCACGGCTATATGCACGGCGACTGCATGACCGTTACCGGCCGGACGATGGCCGAGAACATGGCCACCGTGAAATGGAACCCGCATCAGGACGTTATCCGGCCGGCGAACGACCCGATCTCGCCGACCGGTGGCGTGGTCGGCCTGTCGGGTAACCTCGCGCCTGATGGGGCGATCGTGAAGGTTGCCGGCATGAGCCCGGACAAGCTCGTGTTCGCCGGGCCGGCGCGCTGCTTTGACAGCGAGGAGGAGTGCTTCGCCGCGGTGAAGGCGCGCCGGTACGCCGAAGGCGACGTTCTGGTCATCCGCTACGAGGGTCCAAAAGGGGGCCCGGGCATGCGCGAGATGCTGTCGACGACGGCGGCGCTCTACGGCCAGGGCATGGGCGACAAGGTCGCGCTCATCACGGACGGTCGCTTTTCCGGCGCGACGCGTGGTTTCTGCGTCGGCCACGTCGGGCCGGAAGCGGCGGTCGGGGGGCCGATCGCGCTGCTGCGGGACGGCGACCTCGTCGAGCTCGATGCCGTCACTGGAAAGCTCGCGGTTCGCCTTTCTGATGCCGAACTTGCAGCGCGTAAGAAGGCGTGGGTGCCTCGGGAGACGGACTACGCCTCCGGCACGCTTTGGAAATATGCACAACTGGTCGGGAGCGCGCGACATGGCGCGCTGACCCATCCGGGCGGCGCCGTCGAAAAGCATTGCTATGCCGATATCTGAGTTTCGCGCTCTCGCTTTCGTCGGTTTCGTCAGCCTGTTGGGCTGCGCGCCGGTGCTGGCGTTCGACGGCGCCGAGGAGGCGACCGATCCGGTCCGGTCCTCGCGGCTGGTGCCGCCCGGACTGGTGCCGTCCGGCGTCGTGCCACCCGCCGCGCTCGCGATCCAGCCGGCGGTTCCTCCGATTTCCGCCGTGCCGATGCGGCCGGACCCCCGCACCACCGTGCAGCCACCGTTCAAGACGAGCCGCGAGGCGCTGCGGGCCGGCGTGCGGGACTATCAGGCGGGCGACAAGGTGGGAGCCGCGAAGAAGCTGTTCTACGCCGCCGAGCAGGGCGACATGCTCGCCCAGTGGAAGCTCGGACGCATGTATGCGTTGGGCGACGGCGTCGGACACGACGACATCAAGGCCTTCAAGTATTTCTCGGGGATCGCCAATTCCCACGCGGACGAGAGTCGCGACTCGCCGAATGCCGGCGTCGTCGCCAAGGCGTTCGTGGCGCTGGGATCGTACTGGCTCGAGGGGATAGCCAACACGCCGATCCGTCCGAACCCGGCCCGGGCGCACGAGCTGTTCCATTACGCTGCCGCCTACTTCGGCGATGCGGACGCTCAGTACAATCTCGGCCGGATCTACCTCGACGGCAGCCTCGGCAGCAAGGAGCCCAAACAGGCCGCGCGCTGGTTCAATCTGGCCGCGGAATCCGGCCACGTCTATGCTCAGGCCGTGCTCGGACAGATGCTCTTCAACGGCGACGACGGCCTGCCGCGGCAGATTCCGCGCGGTTTGATGTGGCTGACGATGGCGCGCGAGGCTGCCGATCCGGCCAAGGATGCCTGGGTCGTCGACCTCTGCGACAGAGCGCTCGCGCAGGCGACCGAGGACGAGCGGCGCATGGCGGCGATTTTCGTGAAGCGTCAGGTGAGCGTCGACCGCAGACGCTGATCGCCTGCCGACCGCCAGAGCTAAACGGCGAGATCGATCCTGACCGGGACGTGGTCGGACGGCTTTTCCCACGCCCTGACGTGTCGGTCGATCTCGACCGAGACGAGCCGGTCGGCAGCCTGCGGCGACAGCAGCAGGTGATCGATCCGGATGCCGCTGTCCTTCTGCCAGGCGCCGGCCTGGTAATCCCAGAACGTGTATCGCCCGGCTTCGTCGGAGACGGCCCGCAGCGAATCGGTCAGGCCGAGCCCAAGCAGCCGGCGAAAGCCGGCGCGGGTTGTCGGCAGGAAGAGCGCATCCGTTCGCCACGCCGCAGGATCGCGAGCGTCTTCCGGCTCCGGGATCACGTTGTAGTCGCCGGCTATGACCAGCCGCTCCTCGAGGAGGAGCAGGCCCTCGACATGGCGATGCAGCCGCTCCATCCACGCGA
>CAZVMY010000469.1:0-2650 GCA_964628955.1 uncultured Methylocystis sp. | reverse complement strand
CAGGTCAACGTGACCGAGAGGTCAATGGCAGGGAGACGTTGCGCAACGTTTGACCTACAATCGAAGCCCGTGGTGGCGTGCGGTTACCTTGCCGGTGGCGATCGGCAACGCGGTGACTACACCTTCCGATTCTCGGCCTCGATCGTCCTCAGCTTCTTGTTGTGGAACCGCGCGTTTTCCCTACCACGCGCGAGCTGCTCCGGCGTCGAGACGAACACCGACAGGACGTGGTCCCACTGGCCAAGCCCTTCCAGGTCGAACCGCACCTCGATCGCGAGTTTCTGGTTTGTCAGGTCGAACGACGGCACCTCGACGCGGTCGATCCGATTCACCGCCAAGAAGGGCGTCGACGGGCCGTCCCGGCCTTCCTTGAAACGCGGGATGCAGGACAGCCGGATCATCTCCATCATCGCCAGGCGTCCGAACCACGGCGAGCCCCTGTAGCGCCAATAGAGGTCGGATAGGTCGCTGCCTTGGCCGAGATCGGCGAACCAGGTGCCCAGGGCCATACCCAAGACGGTTTCGAAATGTTGGATGTAGGCCTCCAGCCCGTGGAGAAGGCGCCCATCCTCGCGGGACATGGTCGAAAGACTTGCGGCGGCGTCTCGGCGCGGAACCTGATCCTGGAGACGGAACTGCACTTCGTAGGCCTGCCCGACGCGCTCGACGATAGGCGGGTCGGCGAGCAATCCTCCGAAACCGAGCTCGTTCAAGAGCACGTAGCGCCGCTCGGGCAGCCATGTGCCGAAGTCACGGTTCAACGACCAGAGATCGCGTCCCGATCCGCTGACGAAGTGGGACAGGCGGACCCGCGTCCCATCCGGGCCGGAGTGGACTATGCTGCCCACGGCGACGATGTCCCGGCCGATGGAGATAAGGTCGCCCTCGGCGTCGGAACCCGATCCCTCGATGCGCCGCGAGCCTTCGTGCTCTCGCTTCATCCTCCTGAGGTGGTCCGCGGTGAAGCGCTTCTCGTCCCGGTCGATCAGGACGCCGCAAGACGCACACAGCCATATCCCGTTGTCGATGTGAGACCGTTCCTCGGGCGTCATCGTCGGGTCGTAGCGGCGCGCTCCCGGCCCGGGCGCGGCGGAACAGATGTGGGCCGCGACGCCGATCATCGTCACGGCGTCGGGCGCCTCGTCGCTAGGCCCGACCGTGGAGAGCTTGCAAGACGAGCAGACGTAACTGGCGCGCAAAGCAAGGTCGAGCTTCGTCCGGGCGCTGAAGTCGTTCCGCGTTTTCGTCATTCGGTTTGCGCGCCCTGCGGATCATGTCAACCGCGAGGTTATACCAGCCGACGCACATGCCAACCGGCGGCGGCTTCTTAGAACCCGGCGAGCGCGAAGCGCCGGGGGATAGGTGCGACAACTGCCACATTTCGGCCCGTGTCGTGGTGAGCATGACGCCGAACCGACGAGGGCGCCATGACCGATTCGCTCCGATGGATGAAAGACTTGGACGTCGCCGGTCAGGCCTTGCAGCCGTTGCGCGACATTCAGCGCCTCGCGGACCCCTACTCGGAGATCCGGCGCCAGATCGACGTCGAGAGCAAGATGCTGACGACGCTTCGGCGGGAGGAAGCGTGGCGCAAATCGTTCGCCGACATGGACCAGTCCAGTGCGCTGGCCAAGCTGAACGACCAGTGGGAGCGTCAGCGCAAATTGATGGAAGGTCCTTTCGAACAGGCGCGCCGCCTCGGCGTTGTCGGTCTTGGAATGCCCGATATCCTCCGGGGCGGCTTGACGGCAATGCAGCTCTCTGAGATCCCTCATACGGTCGCATTCCGCCTTCCGCAGATCGACGAGATCGGAAGCTTGGCTCGCCGGGCCGCGGAAGCGGCCGAACTGACGCGGCGAGCCTTCGCGACGACTGCATTGGAAGCGGAGATGGCCCGGATGCATGAGCCGTGGCTCCGCGTCGGCGCCGAGGCGGCCTCCGCACGCGGCTTCGCCGGGATCCTCGCCATTGGCCACGGTCTCGCCGAGCGGGTTCCCTTCGGCGGCAGTCTCGGCGCGAAGCTTCGCGGCGACCTTGGGGACTGGCGCGATGTGGCCTTGCCGACCGCGGATCGATGGCTCGACCCCGGTGCTCGGTCGGCGTTCTATGTGGAGCGCGGCTTCGATCCGAATCTGACGGACTTCACTCCCGCCGCGTTCGAGGCGAGCCTGCGGATCGCCGGACTCTGCCAGGACGGGCCGGCCTCTCTCGATGAGGACGAGGACCATGACCGGGCGAGGGAGGCCTTCGACAGGTTGCGGCTCTTCGAGGCCGAGGTACGACTCTTCCTGGACCGCGTGATGCGGGAAGCTTTCGGCGATGACTGGATGCGGCATCGACTGCCGCCGACCATGCTGGAGCAATGGCGGGCGAAGCGCGACAAGGCGAAGGCCTCCGGTCGGACCGAGGCCCCGCTGATCCACTACGCCGACTTCGCCGACTACCAGATGATCATCGAGCGCTCCGACAACTGGAAGGCGGTGTTCAAGGGCATCTTCCGGCGCCAGGAGGACATGAGAGAGTCGTTCCAGCGGCTGTATCCGATCCGGATCGCGACGATGCATGCCCGGGCCGTCACCCAGGACGACGAGCTCCTACTGGTGGTGGAAACGCGGCGCGTTCTGAAGGCGATCGGCGCGGCAAACTGATG
>CAZVMY010000468.1:0-2657 GCA_964628955.1 uncultured Methylocystis sp. | reverse complement strand
AGCTCGGCCGCCAGGCTGTCGGGCGTCCAGGCATCGTTGAAGCGGACGTTGAAGGTCGCGGTCGCACGCTGCGGGATCACGTTCGCTGCCGGGTTGCCGACGTCGACGGTGGAAATCTCCAGCGTGGACGGCGCGAAATGCGCGGTGCCGCCGTCCAGCGGCGCGGCCTTCAGCGCGGCGAGCAGGCGGATCATGCCGTCGATCGGATTTCTCGCCAGATGCGGATAGGCCACGTGGCCCTGGACACCCAGAACGGTCAGACGCCCGGTGAGCGAGCCGCGCCGGCCGATCTTGATCATCTCGCCCATGGCGTTCGGGTTTGTCGGCTCCGGCAGGATGCAATGGTCGAAGCGCTCGCCACGCGCCTTCGCCCAGTCGAGCAGCTTGACCGTTCCGTTGACGGCCGGACCTTCCTCGTCGCCGGTGATCAGGAAGGCGATCGAGCCCGCGGGCCGCCCGCGCTCCGCGAGCACCCGCGCCACCGCTGCGACGGCGGCGGCGACCCCGCCCTTCATGTCTGCCACGCCACGTCCCCACAACATCCCGTCGTGCCGCGCGGCGGCGAACGGCGGATGGGTCCAGGCCCCGACCTCGCCGGGCGGCACGACGTCGACGTGCCCGGCGAACACCAGCACCGGTGCCGCCTCGCCCAGCCGGGCATAGAGGTTCTCGACGTCCGGCGTGCCGTCCTCGCGGAAGACCGGGCGCTCCACGTGGAAGCCCAGCCGGACGAGCAGCGCCTCCAGCACGTCGAGCGCGCCTGCCTCGGCGGGCGTGACCGACGGACAGCGGACGAGGGCTTCGGTGACGGCGACGGGATCGGTGGCGGGTGTCGGGAGGGAGGACATGAACGCTCGCTTGTGCCGCTCTCTTGCGCAGGCCCGGCCTCCGCGTCAACGATGCAGCGATCGTCGCGGCGGATTTAACCCGACGTTAACGCTGAGGCTGCGGAGTTCGGCCGATGCCGAACGACCCGGAGTGAGAGACATGCGCCCGTCCGAATGGCTCCAGACCCGCCGGCGCGCCGCCCTGATCGGCGTTATCTGCGCCGCGACGGGGTGGGCCGGGTTCGCCGTTGCCCAGGAAACGCGCAACGAGGAGACGAAGCGTCGGGCCGAGCTGCTGCGCACCCTGCCCGATTTCGCGGCCAAGCGGCATTTCGGTCAGGTCGCCGCTCCGGCGCCGCTCGCCGCACGCGCCATCGGCTCCTATGCAAAAGGCTGTCTCGCCGGCGCGACCGCGCTCCCGGTCGACGGCCAGTCGTGGCAGGTGATGCGTCTTTCGCGCAATCGCAACTGGGGCCACCCGACGCTGATCGCGCTGGTCGAGCGGCTGTCCCGCGCGGCGCCGAAGGAGGTCGGCTGGCCGGGCCTGCTGGTCGGCGACATCTCGCAGCCGCGTGGCGGGCCGATGCTGACCGGCCACGCCTCGCATCAGGTCGGCCTCGACGCCGACGTCTGGCTGACGCCGATGCCGGCCCGGCGGCTGACCGCTGAAGAGCGCGAGAGCGTTCCCGCGACCAACATGGTGCGGCAGGACCGGCTCGACGTCGACCCGGACGCGTGGACGGCCAACCACACGCGGCTGATCCGTCTTGCCGCGCGCGAGCCGGCGGTCGCGCGCATCTTCGTCAACGCCGCGATCAAGAAGGCGCTCTGCCGGGAGGCGACCGGCGACCGGAGCTGGCTCACCAAGGTGAGGCCGATGTTCGGGCACAACTATCATTTCCACATCCGCATCGCCTGCCCGGCGGGGAGCGAGGACTGTGCGGACCAGGACCCGCCGGCGGCCGGCGATGGCTGCGGGCCGGAGCTCGATCATTGGTTTTCCGACGCCGTGCTCAATCCGAAGCCGCCGAAGGTCACGCGGCCGCCGCCGCCGCCCATGTCGCTCGACGCGCTGCCACCCGTCTGCCGCCAGGTTCTTGTCGCGAAGTAGTGTCGCGAGGCCTCAAAGCGCGGGCGTTCGGGCCGCGACCTTCGCCGGGTAGTCCGGCGTCTCGAGCGTCTTGACCGGATCGTCGTCGGTCGCCTTGCCCTTCGGTTTCGGCGCGCTCTTGTGGCCTTCCGCGATGCGGTCGGTGAGGGCGAGGAGGATGCCGGACCCGACGAACACGAGGTGGATCACCACCAGCCAGATCAGTTCGCGGTCGGTCGCCCGGCTCACGTCCATGAAGGACTTGAGCAACTGGATCGCCGAGATCGCCACGATGGACGAGAGCAGCTTGAGCTTCAGCCCCGTGAAATCGACCTTGCCCATCCAGTCCGGCCAGTCCGGATGGTCCGAGACGTCGATCTTCGAGACGAAGTTCTCGTAGCCGGACAGAATGACGATCAGCACGAGTGCCGCCGCGAGCGACAGGTCGACGAGGCTGAGGATGCCGACGATGACCTCCGCTTCCTCGGCCGTGAACGCCTTGCCGAGAAAAGCGAACAGCTTTCGGGCGAATGTGATCAGCAACGCGAACAGCGCCAGGACCAGGCCGAAATACATCGGCGCCAGCAGCCAGCGGCTGGAGAACAGGGCCTTCTCGAATATGCGTTCGATCATTCAATGACCCCCGGGAGCGACCGCCATGACACAGGCTCCCGCGGGGTGCAAGCAGACCGGGGTCGCCGCCGTCAGGCGGCGACGCCGGTCCCGATCTGGCAGGTGAC
>CAZVMY010000467.1:0-2658 GCA_964628955.1 uncultured Methylocystis sp. | reverse complement strand
CGGCGGCGGCGTAGAGATAGAGCCCGTGCCCGCCCTCGTCCTGCACCTTGGCGAGGAGCGCGGCCTTGCGGCGTAGCGTCGGCGCGCGGGTGATCCAGTTGCCTTCCGGAAGCATGCCGACGATCTCGGAATGCGCGTGCTGCGAAATCTGCCGCGTCAGAGTGCGGCGATACGCGTCCGGCATCCAGTCGTTCGGCTCGATCTTCTCTTCGGCAGCGACCCGCGCCTCGAACCTGTCGAGCCTCTCCACGTCCTCGACGACCACCGGACCCGCATCACGAGCATTCAGCGCCTGGGTGTACATGACCGTCTCTCCCGATCGACGCCGAAAACATATAACATAAATGACGCATCGTCAAATTTATCGTTACACATAGGCGTGTCCCGTCAGGCGAACCGGGTCTGCGCGTCCCTGTCGGCCGGAGGCAGCGCGCCCGTCTCGGACCGCCCTTCCCGATCGAGCCAGGCTTCGGATGCGTTTCGGCTCAGCAGCCACAGCCGCCGGGCGCTGGCACGCGCCTCGCTCCAGCCCCGGTCCTGCGGCGCCAGACGCGCCGGAAGCCGTCCCGCACGCAGCGCCAGCCGACGCCATTCGTGGATGACCAGAAGCCGGAGCACGACCGCCTCCTCGGACGCGAACCCGCCGTCGAGAGGCGACGCCGCGATCGGACCGAAGGCCGCGACGAAGGCCTTCCGCATGGCGAGTTGCTCGTCCAGCCGGAACGCGCGGCTGGCGAGGGCGCGCGCCGCGTCCTCCGTCTCGGGGATGAGGCGGGCGAACAGCGCGTCCGGCACGTCGCCGGCGGTGCTTCCCGTCGTGACGAGCAGGTTCGGCGCGAGCGCCTGAAAGCCCAGCGCGGCGAGTCGCTCCCGGCTCACGGTGCGGGCGGTCGCGTCACCTTCGAGCAGCAGCGCGGCGGTGAAATCCGCCGGCCCGTCGGGTTCGGCCGCAGCATAGATGAGCGGACCGGCGGCGCGGGACTGGGCCGCCGCGCTCCCGGAAAGACGGTAGAAGGCGTTGCGCCCGATGCGCCGCCGCTCCACCCAGCCGCTCGCGGTCAGCCGCGACATCGCGGTGCGCACGAGCGCGCCATCGATGCCGACCGCGTCGGTGAGCGCCAGAACGCTGCCGAGCCAGACCGAGCCGCCCCGCGGCTCGATCATGTCGCCGAACAGGGTGACGAGGAGCGACCCAACCCGCACTGGCCGCCGCTCGAAGAACGCGGCCCGCGCAGGCGCCAGCAGACGATCGTTCATGCTTCGGCCCGATTCCCGTCACCTGTTGCGACGTTCGCCGCCCCGGGCGCCGCGTCAAGCGCCGTCGTGCGGGCGGCGAGGCTGGACGGCTGCCGCTCCGTGCGACACGGTCCCGCTCGTAGCGACCACGAGGATCGATGACCGCAGCCGACGCGACGCCTTCTCCGGCACCCCGCCTTTCCCTCGTCGACGTCGCCCGAGGCGGCGCCATCGCGGCGATGCTGGTCTATCACTTCACCTGGGACCTCTGGTTCTTCGAGTTGACGACCCTTGACGCGGCGCGGCAACCGGCGTGGCGCGCCTTCGCGCATGCAATCGCAGCGAGCTTTCTACTGCTCGTCGGGATCGGCCTCGAACTCGGGCACGGACGCCGGCTGGACCTCGACCGCTTCCTTCGGCGGCTCGCGATCGTGGCGGGCGCGGCGGCGCTGATCACGCTGGCGACCTGGCTTGCCTTGCCGGAGGGTTTCGTCTTCTTCGGCATCCTGCATTGCATCGCGCTCTCCAGCGTGCTCGCCCTGCCGCTCCTGCGCCTCCCTGCGCTGGCGGCGCTGGTGGCCGCGGTGGCCGTCTTCGCGGTCGGCCTCCTCGTCAGCGATCCCCTGTTCGACCGGGCACTGCTCGTGTGGCTCGGGCTGGGGACCGTGCCGCCCCGGACGAACGACTACGTGCCGATCTTTCCGTGGTTCGGTTTCGTCCTTATCGGGCTGGGCCTCGCGCGGCTGGGGCTAGCCGTGAAACTGAACGCGATCGCGCCGGACGGAGGCGCTGCAGCGCGCTGGCTGGCGCGCGCGGGTCGCTGGAGCCTGCCGATCTACCTGATCCATCAGCCGATCTTTTTCGGGGTCCTCACCATTGCCGCGGCCCTGCTGGCGCCGGGTGGCGATGCCGAGACGCGCATCTTCGTCGAGAGCTGTGCCCGGAGCTGCGTGACCGCCACGGGCCGGGCGCAGTCCTGCGAGGCTTATTGCCGGTGCACGGCGGCCGACCTCAAGAACGAGGGGCTCTGGACGTCGGCGATCGCCGACCGGTTTACACCCGCGGACCGTGTCCGGCTCGAGGTGATCCAGCGGCGGTGCATCGCGGGTCCATGACAGGACGCTGGCCGGTGATGTTCCTCAACGAAAGACGTGCCTCACCTGTGACGTGCTTCGTCCCATGAAGTGCTTGGCGTTGCGGCACGTCCGCGCGTAGGCTGCATCATGACAGTTTGGATCCGGTGCAATTCCAGATGAGCGCGTCGCCGCTTCTCTCGATCGAGAGCCTTTCGATCACGCTGGGCGGTCAGAATATCGTCGAGGGACTGGACCTCACCCTCGACCGCGGTGAGACACTCGCGATCGTCGGCGAGTCCGGCTGCGGAAAGAGCGTCACGGCGCTGGCTCTCATGGGCCTGCTGCC
>CAZVMY010000466.1:0-2661 GCA_964628955.1 uncultured Methylocystis sp. | reverse complement strand
GCACAGCACCACCCAGCGCGCACCGGCCGCCTGGGCCGTCTTCGCGCAGGCCAGCGCATAGTCCGGGTTGGCCGCGTAGCCGTCGAAGAAATGCTCGCAATCGACCGCCACGCTGCGCCCGCGGGCGACCGCCGCCGTCACGCTCTCGCGCAGATTGTCGAGATTCTCGTCCAGCGTGCAGCCGAGCGCGGTGTGGACGTGGAAATCCCAGCTCTTGGCGACGAAAACAATCATGTCGGCTTCCGCCGCGAGCAGCCCGGCGAGGCCGGGATCGTTCGAGGCCGAGATGCCGGCGCGCTTCGTCATGCCGAAGGCGGCGAGCGCGGCGCCAAGCCCGCGCGGCCGCGAAAAGAGCTCGGTATCGACCGGGTTCGCGCCCGGAATGCCGCCCTCGATCACGTCGATGCCGAGACCGTCGAGCATCGCCAGCACGGTCAGCTTGTCGGCGAGCGAGAAATCGACACCCGTCGTCTGCGCGCCGTCGCGCAGCGTCGTGTCGAACAGGGTGAGCCGCTCGCGGGTCACTGGCGCGTCTCCGGCGCTGCCGCCGGCGCCAGCGCCTTGGTCATCGTCGTGTTGCCGAGCCATTCCCCGGCCCGGACGACGGTGTTGCGCTGCTGTGGCTCGAAGCCGCGCGCGCGGAAAAACGGCTCGGCGGTGTCGCTGGCGTCAGTCTTGAGCTGGGTCGCGCCGCGCGCGGCCGCCAACCGCTCCAGCGCGTCGACCAAGGTCGTCGCGATGCCCAGCCGCGCGTGCTCGGGATGCACGTAGAGCAGATCGATCGTGTCCGCGCCCGTGAGCGAGGCGAAGCCGACCGGCGCCGGCCCCTCCGCCGTCTCGGCCTCGACCACGAGGGTCAGAGCGCCGGCGAGCCGGGCCGCGAAGGCGGGCACGTCGTCCGCCAGGGTGGACCAGGCGGCGCGCTGCTCCGGCGAATAATCTTCTTCGGCGAGGATCTCGATGCTGGCGACGAACAGATCGGCCAGCGCATCGGCATCGCGGGGGAGATAGGGGCGCAGCGCGAGGCGGAGGGTCATGGAGCATCACCGGCTCTGTTCGGCACGAGTCTGGCACAGGCTTTGACGAAGACCTTCGCATCGTCGATCGCTGCCCGGGCGTCGCTGACGTCCGGCTCCATCAGCGAGTAATCGGCCTCATGGCGCAACTCCTGGTCGACTGACGCGATGCGCGCAATCTCCGGCGCGAGCAGGCCCGTCCTCACCACCTCACGATTGAACACCCGGTGCATACCGCCATGGGTCTTGATCTGCTTGACATCGATGCCGAGTCGATCGCTGAGCACCGCCCGCATCGCCTGGAAACAGGCGAAGTAGGCGCGGTTGGCTGCTCCGGACGAATCGCGAATGTCCAGAAGCGTTTGTGCCGAGGCGAGAGCGCGCTCAGCGCGCGCCAGCAGCGCGCTCATGACGACAAAGTACCGATCGGACGATGGTCCCGCCGCGCCTCGGTGATCAACGCGCTTCTTGCGGAGTGAACCATCCCGTTCCATTCCGCCTCGGAAAAGATCCAAGGCTGGACATGCACGCCCGTTTCCAGTTCGAGGCCGAAACCGGCTTCGATGATCGTGCGCTTTTCGTCCCACGGACGCCACATCCCGTTCCGGAGCACGATCGCTACGTCCGCGTCGCTCTCGGGATGATGATCGCCGCGCGCGCGGCTGCCGAACAGCACGACGTCCACCAGCCGCTCGCCGTAGTGATTGCGAACGAGCCCGGCGAAGGCGCGGATCGCCCGCTCCGCCTCCGCGTCCGTGGGCGGGCGGAGGAGGTCCTCGAGCGTGCTCACCGCTTGACCTCCCAGGTGGTGGTTCCGTCCTTGTTGTCCTTCAGCACGATGCCCTGGGCCAGGAGCTCGTCGCGGATGCGGTCGGACTCGGCCCAGTTTTTGGCTGCGCGGGCGGCGTTGCGTTTCTGGTCGAGACCCGCCACCGCTCTTACCCAGCCCCCTCCTGAACCTGTTGCTCGCCGCAAATCGAAGACCAAGGTAGCAGCCGAGAACTTCGAAAGGTATTGACCGAGATCCGCATCCGGCCATCGGCTTCTGATGCGATCCGCGATGACGCTTATCGGATAATCGGACGCGACTTGCCGCAACGCGGCGTCTAGATACGTGTCCGGCTGGTCCGGATCGTATCCGGAAACCTGATGGCGCACCCCGAAGCTATAATCGAACAACCCGAGGAGCTTCAGACTGCCGAGCAGCGCTCGCCCACTCTCAACATCGCCTTTTCTTACTTTTTGAAGCAACTCATGAAGTCGTGCGAACGCCTCGGACGTGTTTAGATCATCCGACAGAGCATCCAGAAACCGCTCGTCGACGACCGGTTGTGCCGAGTAGTCTGGAACGACGGCTGCGAAGCTTCGAAACTCATCTTGAGCCTCCTCCAGCGCCCTCACCGTCCAGTCGATCGGCTGGCGGTAATGCGTCTTCAGCATCGCCAAGCGAAGCACCGGCCCAATCCAGTTATTGCCGCCAAACGTGTTGGTCTCTAGCAGCTCCCGGATCGTCACGAAGTTCCCCTCGCTCTTCGACATCTTCCGGCCTTCGACCTGAAGGAAGCCGTTGTGCATCCACACGCTCGCCATCCGGTCGACGCCGAAGGCGCACTCGCTCTGGGCGATCTCGTTCTCGTGGTGCGGG
>CAZVMY010000465.1:0-2667 GCA_964628955.1 uncultured Methylocystis sp. | reverse complement strand
GCGGTCGGCATCGTCGATCGCCTGCCGACCACGATCCACGTCGCGCTGCAACTCGGCCAGACGCCCATCGAGTTCGCTGGCGCGCCGTGCCGCGCGTCGCTGCTCGTCGTCGAGTTCGCGCGCAGCCAGATCGAGGCGCTGCCTGCCGGCAGCCGCGCGCGCCTCGGCGTCGCGCAGCGGTCCCAGCGCGTGGTCGGCGACCGCCTCGGCGCGAGCCGCCTCGCCCTGGGCGCGCAGGGCCTCGGCGACGGCTCGGGTATCGGCGTCGAACTGCCGCCCGGCGGCCTCCACCTGATCGCGGGCCTCGACCAGCGAGAGATGGACGAGCTGCGCCTCGGTACGTCGCATTCTTGCGGCGATCGCGCGGTAGTCGGTCGCCTGGCGCGCCTGCCGGCCGAGCGCCGCGACCTGCGCCTCGATGTGCCGGAGTACGTCATCCAGCCGCACCAGGTTATCCTCAGCCGCCTTGAGCCGCAGTTCCGCCTCGTGGCGGCGCGAGTGGAGGCCGGCCACCCCGGCTGCGTCTTCGAGGATGCGCCGGCGGGCCTGTGGCCGCGCGGCGATGATCTCGCCGATCTGTCCCTGGCGGACGAGAGACGGCGAACGGGCGCCGGACGCGGCATCGGCGAACAGAAGCTGGACGTCGCGCGCGCGCGCCTCACGGCCGTTGATGCGGTAGACGGACCCGTCCTCGCGCGCAATGCGACGGGTGACCTCGAGAACCTCGCCGTCCTGTCTGGCGAGCCCGGCACCGCCGGGAACGTCGGCCAGCACGAGCCCGACCTCGGCGGTGTTGCGAGCGGGACGGCCCGCCGATCCCGAAAAGATCACGTCGTCCATGGCCGAGGCGCGCATGGACTTGTGGGACGTCTCGCCCATGACCCAGCGCAGGGCCTCGACGAGATTGGACTTGCCGCAGCCGTTCGGTCCGACGATGCCCGTCAACCCGGGCCGGAAGGCGAGCTCGGTCGGGTCGACGAACGTCTTGAAGCCGACGATCCGGAGCTTCTCGAACCTCATCCGTTCCTCGCGCGCCTCCCCGGGCGCGGGCGAGTTGGGCCCGCCAGACCGTCGCCCCGCGCCCTGTCGCCGCTATTTGGCGAGCAGCGGCTCGATCGTCGCTTCCAGTTCGCGCGGCGTCAGCGCGCCACGCTTGACGATACCGTTGATGAAGAAGGTAGGCGTGGAATCGACGCCGAACTTCTCGCTTCCACGCTGACGGACCTGATTGACGGCGTCATATACGGACTGGTTTTTCAAGCAGGTCTCGAAACTTTCCTGTGAGAAACCGGCCTGACGCGCTAGGCCCAGCAGCGCATCGACCGGCTTATTGGTCTGCGTCCACGACTTCTGCTGCGCGAACAGCAGGTTCACCATGGGATAGTATTTCCCCTCGCCGGCGCAGCGCGCCAGCATGAAACCGGCGGCGGCCAGCGGATCGAGCGGAAACTCGCGCAGCACGAACCGCACCTTTCCGGTGTCGACGTATTTCTGCTTGAGGAACTGGTAGCCTTCGGCATGGAAGGTCGCGCAATGGCCGCACGTCAGCGATGCGTATTCGATGACGGTGACCGGCGCGTCCGGGCTACCCTGGACCTGGTCGCCGAGCGGACCGGGAACGGCGAGTTCCTCCGGACTGAATGCCTGCTGCGCAGCGACGGGACCGGCGAGCGCGAGAGCCATCGCCGACAGGCCGAGGGCGGTCGCGGCGCGGCGCGTCATGGTCGAGGTGAAGATCGAAGGCACGATCGGAGTCATGGGACCAGTTCCCCGCGGGTTGCGACAGGATGCGATGGCGCATCTTCCCGACGGAGTAAAGCGGGCGCTTTATGGTGAGAACGCGGCGGAGCCGAAGAGCCCGGAATCCGGAGCCCGCCGCCCCGCGCTCACGGCCCCGGCCGGCGCCCGAGCACCCCGACCCCCAGCCGCAGCAGCGCCCGGCGCAGAGCCTTGTCCTCCACACCTTCGATCAGACGGTCGAGCCGTCGACTGGCTTCCGCGTCGACGACCGGTAGGGGCGCAATCGGTTCGGGCCGCGCCTTGCGCACGGGCGTCTGCCGAATGGCGATGCGGCTGACGCAGCCCCATCCGAGATGGGCGTTGACGCGCTCCAGCACGACGGGGATCGACTGCTGGAACTCGAGCGCGAAGGCGCCCGACACGTTCACGGTCAGCACCGCTCCGGCCGCCCTGCCGTCGGGCGCCCGGTCCGTGGCGGCAGCGTCGGACGTTTCCGGCGCCCCGCGCCGCTGCGGCGGCCATTTGAGATCAATCGGCTCGCTGTGGCGCGCGAGGTCGCGACCCACGATCTCGTTCCAGTTGCGGTGGACGGCCATAGAGCCGAAGCCCTTGCGACGCAGCGCCGGGTCGAGGCAGGCCTCGACAAGCGCCGCGATGGTCGTCTCACGCTCCCGCCTCAAACCCGTCATCCCTCGAAAACGGCAGATCGATCCGGACCCGACGATGCGCGTGCCGGACGGCTTCTACCGGCTCCGTCGCCGCGGTAGGACCGTCCCATGTTAGCGAAAACGACGTCCGCCCGAAACACCGATCCGCCGGCAGCCCGGCTGCTCGACTGGTACGACCGGCACGGCCGCGTGCTGCCATGGCGCGCTCCAGTCGGCGAGGTATCGGACCCGTACCACGTCTGGCTGTCGGAGATCATGC
>CAZVMY010000464.1:0-2673 GCA_964628955.1 uncultured Methylocystis sp. | reverse complement strand
CCAGCCTCCGGAACAGCTTTTCCTCCAGGTCCATCCAGGCAACAATCGCGGCATCGGGCTCATCTCGTGCATCAACTTCCGGCAACGAGGACCGCGCCAGCCCCGAAAGCGTCAGCGAATTGGGGAAAGTGAGTCCGAACCGCTCGATCATGGCGTCAAGGCGATCTGCTTCCGGCTCCTCGAACTCGATGCCCAGTTCGTCCAGGATATAGCGAGCGGCAAAGTCCAGCTCGGCCTCCCGGTCATGGCCTACGTCGCGGAATTCCTCGAAGGGCGCATTCTGCCGGGGTAGTCCGAACAACCAACGCAACTGGTTTTGCATGGTCGTATCGGCGGGAGCCACGACGACGAGAGCCTCGCCGTTCTGCCGCAGCGCAACGAACAGCGTATCACCCGGCTTCATCGCATCCGTGACGGCATTACCCGAGTAGTATAGATGAAACTCGGCTGCTCTTGGCTTTCCCTTCCTGACATTCGACCAGCTCATGAAGCCGTCTTCCGCCAAAGCGGTCTGTTCCTCGGCGAGCCAGATGAATCGCGTCGGGATACCCCGACGGTCCTCGATACCCAACAGCGCCTTGAACGGCCTCGTTCCCTGAAACTCATGCTGATTGGACTTGGTGGTGATGGTTTCCACCAGCGTCAGTGTCTTTGCGACGACGCCCGCGAAAAGATCTGAAAGATATCCATGCCGAACGGCCGTCATGCTGCCCCTCTGATCTCAAGGCGCGGCTCGCGGGAGCGCAGCCACCCCACACAGGTTTCCAGAACGGTGGGGAAGAGCAGGCGGGTACGGCCTTTCAGGGCACACTCCCAGACGATGCCGAGCCGCCAGCCGGCTTCCGACAGTGCCGTCTCGCTGCGGCTATCGATCTCGCGGTTGCGTCCGATTTTTGCCGTCCAGAACTCTGGCCTGCTTTCCGGCCAGCGAAACAGATGGCAATCGTGACCGTGCCAGAAACAGCCATGGGCGAAGATGACGGCCCGATGACGGGGGAACACCATGTCAGGCCGGCCGGGAAGCGTCCTGTCATGTAGGCGATAGCGGAAGCCTGCTGCATGCAGTCCGTTGCGCAGCATGATCTCGGGTTTTGTGTCCTTGCCCCGGATACCGGCCATCATCCGGCTGCGAACCTCGGGCGGCACGATGTCAGCCATGCGCTCTGACAGGTTCCCCATGCTCCTTTCGGGCCGCGCGGGCAATCGCCGTCGTGATATGCGGCCGCATCGCCCTCGCCACGAACTCCACGACCGGAACCACAACGGCATTGCCGAACTGGCGATAGGCCTGCGTATCAGATACCGGGATCCGGAACGGCCGCCCCGGCCGGTCGAATCCCATCAGCCGCGCGCACTCCAGTGGCGTCAGCCTGCGCGGACGCCTGCCGGGCTGGTCGATCAGGACCTCCGAGCCGTCCTTGTAGTAGCGGGCGGACAAGGTGCGGGATACATCGTCCGGCCCGAACAGGCTGTAGCCGAAGCCGTTACCGGCGGCGTTATGCTTGGCCTTATAGTCTTGAAGATATTGCCAGAGCTTCGGGGTGAGAGTGTACTTCGGGTCTACCTCGTCGTGAGGCTGGAGGATGCTGCCGAGCTTTGGGCCGTTCTCGGCGGAAAGCAGCTTCAGCGTCAAGAAGTTAAACGTGGCGGGCTCTCGAAAACCAGCAATGAAGATGCGTTGTCGTTTCTGGGGAACCCAAGGTTCCGAACTGATGACCCTGTGCTGCACATGATAGCCTAACTCGCTCCTGAGCACATTCATCATAGTGGCAAAGGTCCGACCACCATCATGACTTTCCAGATTCTTTACGTTCTCCAAGAGAAATGCCGCCGGGCGATGATGAGAAATAATCTGCGCAGTATCGAAGAACAACGTCCCTTGCGTGTCACACAGAAAACCATGAGGCCGTCCCAACGCGTTCTTCTTGGAGACGCCAGCGATGGAGAAAGGCTGGCACGGGAACCCTGCCAGCAGTACGTCGTGCTTGGGAATCAAGTCAGGGTCTCTAGAATAATCCCGGACATCCCCTGCAATCGCGTGATTATCACGAAAATTCAACGCATACGTCTTTCGCGCGTTCTCATCCCATTCGGATGTGAACACACAGTGTCCGCCAATGGCCTCAAACCCCATACGCAGGCCGCCGATGCCGGCAAAAAGATCAATGAAGCGGAACGGGGTCGTCGGAGGCTTTCGGTCACCATAGACCCTTCGCTCGCCGATGGCCTGGCGCAGAGTGCGGACAGCCAGCCTCGTCGGGCCGCATTCTCCATTCTCGTACCGGTAGATGGTCCGTTCCGACACCTCTAGAAGGTGTCGGGCTTCCTCAAGCGTTAATCCGGCCTGCTCGCGGAGCCGTCGAAACTCAGTCGGCACCGCGCCCCTTGATGCTATGATTCGTGGCTGTGTCATTTGTTGCCACATTGACACCGGCGGCTGATGTTGCCAAGCATTTTGTTCTTTATCTGTTCCTCATGAGTTTGCTCGGCGGCGTTTGCTCCCGGCTCCGACTATCGCAAGCGCTACCCCGAAGCCGCCGGTCAGCCTCGCACCAGCGCCCTCGCCACGCCGCCGCCGGGGTGAGGGGGCCCGCACTTACGCTCAGCCGCTATTGAAGCTCTGCACGAGGCTGCCGGCGACGAGGTTCCAGCCGTCGACCAGCACGAAGAAGA
>CAZVMY010000463.1:0-2673 GCA_964628955.1 uncultured Methylocystis sp. | reverse complement strand
GTGATCTTCGCCGGCGACGCCGCGCATCAGGTCTCGCCGTTCGGCGCGCGCGGCGCCAATTCCGGCGTTCAGGACGCGGAGAACCTCGGCTGGAAACTGGCGGCGGTGCTCGCGGGCGAGGCTCCGGCGGCGCTGATCGACAGCTACGACGTCGAACGGCGGGCGGCCGCGGACGAGAACATCCGGCACTCGACCGCCGCCACGGATTTCATCGCGCCGCAATCGCCCGGCGAGGCACGGCTGCGCGACGCGGCGCTGGCGCTTGGCCGCGAGGCCGGGTTCGCCCGGCACATGGTGAATTCCGGCCGCCTTTCCACGGCATCGCGTTACACGGCGTCGCCGCTGTCGACCCCCGATGCCGAAGACTGGCAGGGCGGCCCCCCGCCCGGTGCGCCGATCCCGGACGTGCCGCTCGCGGACCGGTCGGGCCGGCGCCTCTTTCTCAGTGAAGCGCTCGACGGCGGCTTCACGCTCGTCACGACGGCCGATGACTGTGCGCCTCCACCCGGCCTGTCCGTCCTGTCCATCGGCGCCGACCACGTCGATGCCGACGGGCTGTTCGCCGAGCGGTTCGCGGTCGGCGAGGGCGGCGCCTATCTGCTGCGCCCGGACGGCCATGTCGCGGCGCGCTTCCGGGCACCGACGCCGGAACACATCGAACGCGCCCGCGCCATCGCGCTCGGCCGCGCGGCCTGACGATGCCACCCGCCGACGACAGCCCTGCTTTCGAGAACCGGCTGGCCGATCCCGACGCGGCGTTCCGCCTGCTGGTCGAGGCGCAGCGCGGCCTCGGCGAGGCGGAGAGCGCCGCCTTCACCGCGCGGCTCGTGCTGATCCTCGCCAACGAGATCGGCGACCTCGACCGGCTTGCCGCCGCGATCGCGCTCGCGCGCCGCACTCGACCGGACGAATAGCGCGTGTCGCGGATCATCCTCGTTCTCGTTCTGGCCTCGGCAGCGCTCGTCTGGCTGGC
The DNA here is from genome assembly GCA_964628955.1 of uncultured Methylocystis sp. GTDB lineage: Bacteria > Pseudomonadota > Alphaproteobacteria > Rhizobiales > Beijerinckiaceae > CAZVMY01. The sequence goes on along the minus strand of CAZVMY010000463.1, from coordinate 1,700 downwards.
CGACCGGATGCGGCGCTCGGTCGCGCGGCTCGCGACCGGGCATGCCGGCGACCGGCTGCTCGATCTCCGGCCGTTCGGCTATTCGCGCGACCAGGTGCTCGCCTATTTCGTCCGGCTGGGGCCGGAACGGCGCCGGCACTATCTCAAGCGGCAGATCCGCCTCGATGCCGCCTTCGCCTTCGCTTACGGCATCGCCGGCGCGGCCTGGGGCTTCTGGATCGCCGCGGTGCTCTCGGGCGATGGCCGGCCGAGACTGTCCTATGTCGCGATGGCGGCCGGCTTCGCCATGGCGCTCGCCGCCGCCGCCGATCTCGACGAGGGTGTCCGCATCGGCAAGCTGCTCAAGGGCTTTCCGCATGTCGACGCGACGGCCGTCGCCCGCGCCGCCCGCGCCACGCGGCTGAAATGGGCGCTGCTCGCCGTGGCGCTGGTCGGTCTGCTCTTCACCTCGGCCGTCGCGGCGGTCTCGTGGATCAAGGCTTGACGCCGGTGGACGCTCTCCCGCGTTCGGATTATACGTATTATACTTACGTGGGTCATGGCATGACACGAGTCAGCTCCGCCGAATTTCAACGTCGCATCGGGGCCTTCACCGAAATGGCGCAGCGTGAGCCGGTCATCGTGACCAAGCACGATCGTGAGAGCGTCGTCCTCGTTTCGGCCGTCGAATTCGCGCGCCTCCTGGCGCTCGACACCCGGCAGTCCATGCACGTCTGGGAATTGCCCGACGATCTGGCGACAGCTCTCGACGCGGCCAAACCATCGCCGGCCGGCCGGGCATTCGATGTTGAAGTGACGAACTGATTCGCCCATGCGCTTCCCAGCACCCGAACCGGGGCTGGTCATTCGGTATTCATACCTTTGGCGACGTGAAGCGGATCGCGGTCTCGAGGAAGGCCGCAAGGACCGGCCTTGCGTGGTCGTCCTCGCGGTACGTCTGACGAGTTCCGGCCTGACCGTCCTCGTCGCGCCGATCACGCACACGCCATCGTCGGATGAGGACGCGGTCGAGATACCGCCGGCGACCAAGCGCCGCCTGGGACTCGACGACGACCGGAGTTGGGTCGTGACGACCGAAGTCAACGCCTTCGTCTGGCCGGGTCCCGACCTGCGGCCGATCGACGAGCAGCGTGGCGTAACCTACGGCGTGCTGCCAGCGAAGCTCACCGCGCGGGTGCTGGACGCGCTCCGCACCAACCGGCGGGCGGCGCGTCTGCGCAACGTCTCGCGTTCTCCGTGACCCTCACTGGAACGCCACCTCGCTGAAGCTCCGGAGCTTGCGCGAGTGGAGCTGCGAGGGTGGCAGGGCGCGCAGCCGTTCGAGCGTCCTGAGGCCGATCAACAGGTGCTGCGAGACCTGCCGCTTGTAGAAGGCGCTGGCCATGCCGGGCAGTTTCAGTTCCCCATGCAGTGGCTTGTCGGAGACGCACAGCAGCGTGCCGTAGGGCACGCGGAACCGGTAGCCGTTGGCGGCGATCGTGGCGCTCTCCATGTCGAGGGCGATGGCGCGCGATTGGCTGAACTTCTCGACCAGTTCGGCCTGGTCGCGGAGTTCCCAGTTGCGGTTGTCGATGGTGACGACGGTGCCGGTGCGCATCACCGTCTTGACCTCGTAGCCGGGCAGCGAGGTGACGTCGGTGACGGCCTCCTCCAGCGCCACCTGCACCTCGGCCAGCGCCGGGATCGGGACCCAGACGGGG
>CAZVMY010000462.1:0-2684 GCA_964628955.1 uncultured Methylocystis sp. | reverse complement strand
CGGATAGGCCCAGATGCCGGAAATCCGCATCAGGTCGCGAAACACCACCAGCCTCTCGTCCGGGCTGACCTTTGCGGCCTCATCCAGCGACGGCGCGTCGAGCGCGACGATGGGCAGCACCGGTGCGGCGATCGCCGCCTGCCGCAGCGCGTCCTCGACGAGCAGCCGGGCGCGGCGCATGTGGCTGGAGCTCGTCACCAGGACGATCGCCTCGGCGCCGTGGCGCCGCAGCAGCGCGGCGACGTTCAAGGCGTTGCCGACCGTGTCCTTCGACTTGTCCTCGATCATGATCCGGTCACGGTCGATACCGCGTTCGACGAGCCAGCGCATCATGACGTCGCCTTCGGTGACGCCGGCCTGCGGCTGGCCGCCGGTGACCATGATGCGTGCGGCCGGGTAGGCCTCGGCCGCCTTCCGCGCGGCCTCGAGCCGGTCGAGCAGCGGCTTCTGCATGCTGCCGTCGCGGGCGAGGGCATAGCCCAGCACCACGATCGCCACCTGGCCATGCGCCTTCGGCACCTCGACGTTCGGCCGTTCGGCCAGCACGCTCTCGGCGCGGGCGAACAGGCGGCGGTAGAGCGCAGCGCGCTCGCGATCGATGCTCGACATCGCGCTGAAGGCGAGCGTTTCGCCGTCGGCGTCACCGGTGACGCGGGCCAGCGCGGCGGTCTGGGCCTGTGCCTCGAACGCGGCGGGCGAGGCCTTCAGGACGTCGGCATAGGTGGCCCGGGCGCCCGCGACGTTCTTCTGGATGATCTGCGTCGAGGCGATCGCATAGCGGAAGTCGAGTCGCTCGGGAGCGATCGCCGCAGCCTCTGTGAAGGCTTTCTCCACGACGTCGTAACGGCCGTGCAGCGTGATGCCCTTGAAGACCTCGGCTTCGGCTTTCTTCATGTCGCCGCCGGTCCAGTAGAACTGCATGCCGGTCTCGACGAGCTGCCGCAGCCGCACCTGCTGGTCGGGCGCAAAGGCGAACGAGCCGACCACGGGCAGCGTTGCGAGGGCCAGGCCGGCCAGCGCCGCGATGGCGAGGGTCGGCCGACGGTCGGCGCGGAAGGGTCGCAATGCTGACGGCATGGGAAACTCTCGGCTGAGAATACGATGAGGCACGATCCGCCATCGGCTTGACAGGGGTGTGACCCCGGCCAGTGTCGTTCGGCGATCCCTCGCACGATTTTGGCTTGCAAAGCGGGAAGGGCCGCAACATTCTCCACCTGCGAGGCGTCGTGCCGTGTCGGCGAAGCCGATGGGGCGGGTCAGCGGACCGGCGCATCAGGATGTCCGGCGTGACGAAACTTCGTCGCGGACGTGCCGGTGCGTGCCTTGTCGTTTTCCTCTTCACAAGGCGCCAGCGATCGCCTAAGTAGGGAAATGGTCGTTTGGCCAAATCACATTCAGTTTCGTCGGGGTGACCCGGCGATGGATGGCCGGCAGGCAGTAGGGGGAACCCTGCGGTCTCGTCCGGCCATGTCCTGTCCGAGACTGCAGGTGCGTCGGGCTGCCTGATCCGGTTCCTTCGGGAGACGGGCGGCAAGCCGGCTTGAATCAATGTTCTGCGCAAGCGGGGCGGCCGAGCCTGCACAGACGGGGAAGACCGAGATAGGAACGTCACCCGCGGCTCCTGCTGCGCGTGCGGTTCGGTTCGACCCTTTGACTGCCCAGGGTTGCGGTTTCGCGGCTCCCGGGGGGACAGGCACCTGGTGCGATCGTTTCGCGATCGCGCCGATCGAGTGCCGGGCTATCACGGGCCTTCGGGCCGACGGGTAATCCGGCTGGTGCAACCGGCGGGGACGGGCTTTCGCCCCAGCCGCCAACCGGAGAGAGCAGCGTGGACAGAGCTGGCAAGAAAGAGCTCGTCACGACGTTGAACTCGGCGTTCCAGAACGTCGGGGCCATCGTCGTCGCGCATTATTCCGGCCTGACAGTCGCCCAGATGCAGAAGCTTCGTCGCGAGATGAAGAAGTCTGGCGCGACCGTCAAAGTCGCGAAGAACCGCCTCGTGAAGATTGCCCTCGATGGCACGGACATCGCGTCCATCGGGCCCCTGCTGAAGGGGCCGACGATCCTCGCCTACAGCGCGGATCCGGTCGCGGCGCCCAAGGTCGCCGTCGCGTTCGCGAAGGATCACGACAAGCTCGTGATCCTCGGCGGCGCGATGGGGCGGACCTCCCTGAATGCGGACGGTGTCAAGGCGCTCGCCACGATGCCTTCGCTCGACGAACTGCGCGCGAAGCTGATCGGGCTCATCAATGCGCCCGCCACCAAGCTTGCACAGCTCACCACCGCGCCTGCTTCCAAGCTCGCGCGCGTGTTCGGGGCCTATGCCAACCAGGACAAGGACGCCGCCTGAGGGCGCGTCCGTCACGAAGACCCGACAGACAACCCGAATCGAATCCCAACAAGGACCTGACTCATGGCCGATCTCGCCAAAATCGTCGACGAACTGTCGTCGCTCACCGTTCTGGAAGCCGCAGAACTCGCCAAGATGCTCGAAGAGAAGTGGGGTGTCTCGGCCGCCGCCGCCGTGGCCGTCGCCGCCGGCCCGGCTGCCGCTGCCGCTGCTGCCCCTGTCGAGGAAAAGACCGAGTTCTCGGTCGAGCTCACCGCCATCGGCGACAAGAAGATCGAGGTCATCAAGGAAGTCCGCGCCATCACCGGCCTGGGCCTCAAGGAAGCCAAGGACC
>CAZVMY010000461.1:0-2686 GCA_964628955.1 uncultured Methylocystis sp. | reverse complement strand
GCCGCGATGCTGACGCCCCTGCTTTTCGCTTCGGAATGCAGGGCGAGCTGGACGTCGGCGCTCGTTCCCTCGCGCAGGATGCGCCGCAGCCCCGCGATCTCCTCCGTGCAGCCCAGCGCCCAAGCGTCGTCGTTGCTCAGCGCGATCGCGTGCTCGAGCGCATCCGCGACGCTCACGAGTCCGCGCTCCCGCTCGTCCACGAAAGACCCGTGGATGCCGAAGCGCTGGGCCCGCCACTTGTTCTCGATGATGATCGCACGGCTGGCGGCGGTCATGCCGGCGTTCACCTGCGGGTTCCGGTCGAGATGCCGGACGAGCGCACGGTAGAGCGAGGCGATCCCCAACACGTCCTCGGCTCGCGCGCAGCTGTCGGCCACCCGCAGTTCCAGCGTGGGATGTTTCAGCGATGGCCGGATCGCCCACCAGATGTAGCTGGCATCGGTGATGGCGCGCGCGGCGACCAGCGTGTCGACGTAATGCTGATAATCGGCCTGGCTCGCGAACAGCTCTGGGATGCCGGTCCGCGGCAGTTCGTCGTAAGCGGCCAGCCGATAGCCCATCAAGCCGGTGCGGCGGGACTGCCAGAAGGGCGAGGCAGTCGACAGCGCCAGCAGCAGCGGGATGAAGGGCAGCATGCGCACCATCACGTCGACGCGACGGTCGGGATCGGGCATCGCCACATGGACGTGCATGCCGCACACCATGTTGCGGGCTCCCAGCATCTGCAACTCGTGCATCAGCCGACCGTAGCGCGACGCGTCGGTCAGCCGCTGCTGTGACCAGACCGCGAGCGGATGCGTGCCGGAGGCGTGGACGAGCAGGCCATGCGACGCCGCGATCGCGCCGAGCGCGGCCCGCGACTGCAGCAGATATCGGCGCTGGTCGGCAACGTCGGAGCTGGGTGGCAGCGCCACCTCGACCTGCGACTGCAGCATTTCGTGATGGACGACGCCGGGCATCGCGCTCCTGGCGTCGGCGAAGAAGCCCCGCGATCCGCGTCGCGGCGTATTTCTCGTGTCCTTCTCCGAGATAAAATATTCTTCTTCTATGCCGAAAGTATAGTCATTCAACATCAATACCCCCGAGAGACCCGGCTGAAAACGCTCGAAACACGAATCAGTTCCTGAAATCGATTTGTCCCAACACGTGTCAGGCTGGCGGCAAATCCGACCGAAATGCGGCGCCGATCACGCCATTTTACAAATCGCTGAATTTCCAGCCGAAACCGTGATCGACTCAGGCGTCCCAATCGCCGAGCGTCGCCTGCACCAGCGCGAGCGCCGCGACGGCGGCCGTGTCGGCACGCAGGATGCGCGGCCCGAGCGAGATGCGCAGCACGCCCGGCAGGTGCAGGAGGGCCGACCGTTCGGCCGGGTCGAAGCCGCCCTCGGGACCGACGAGCACGGCGAGCGGCGTGCCGCGGCTCAGGTGGAGCAGCGTCGCGATCGGCCCGGCATCGTCCGCGTCCTCGTCACAGAACACGAGCGGTCGGCCGGTCGGCCAGTCCGCCAGGAGACGATCGAGTGCGACGGGGTCGTCGACCTCCGGCAGCGCGAGAATGCCGCATTGTTCCGCCGCCTCGATCGCGTTGGCGCGCATCCGGTCGAGGTTGATCCGCGTCACCTGGGTGCGGCGCGTGAGTACGGGCAGGAGCCGGCCAACGCCCATCTCGACCGCCTTCTGGACCATGTAGTCGAGCCGGGCGCTCTTCAGCGGCGCGAAACAGTACCACAGCGCCGGCGCCGGCGGCTGGGCGCGGATGCGGTCCCCGGGGTGCAGCACGACCTGTTTGCGGCCGGCCAGCGACAGCCGCGCGCGCCATTCCCCGTCGCGGCCGTTGAAGACGAGCAGCGCGGTGCCTTCGCCGAGGCGGAGCACGTTGAGGAGATAGTTCGCCTGCTCCCGCGTCGCCTCGACCGGCTGGCCGGCGACAAGGTCAGCCGCGAGGAACAGCCGGTGACTGGTGAAGTCGATGCGCGGCACGGGCCTATCTCAGCCCATCCTCGCCCATGATCTCATGCTTCTGAAGCCCGCCGATTCGCGCCAACGGCCGGCCTGAATCCGTGATCGCGATCGCGACCACGATCTCGTTCGCGCGCGGCGCGTCGGCGAGCCGCGCCTCGATCGCATCGAAATGCGAGCGGACATAGGCCGCGTCCTTGTGGCCGAGCGGCACGTCGATCACGGTGCCGAGGCTGCCGATCTTCTTGGCCGACGGGATCAGCGCCGGCCCCTTGCCCAGCGCCGCGCGCACGGGCGCTCCCATTTTCGGATGCAGCAGCGCAGCGGCATGTTCGAGTTCGCCGGCCTCGCCGACGATCGCGGCCTTGCCGAAGCTCTCGGCCCGTTCGGGACCGATGCCGAGCGCTTCGAGGCAGCGGCGCGTCAGCAGGTCGCCGAGTTCCGCGCCGATCTCCACCAGTGCGCCGAGATCGGCCGCGTGCCGCCCGGCGAAGGGGTTGGCAATGACGGCGCAGCAGACCGCGCGGCGCGTCGGCGGAGCGACGGTGACGCCCATCTCCTGCCGGACCTCGTCGACCATGGTGACGATCTTGCGGATCATGGCGCTCATCGCTGTCCGTCCCATACCGAAATCTCGTCGACCTTCAGCCCGCCGACGCGCGCGTGGATGCGTCCGCCGGTCGTCATGACGAGGACGAAGACGATTTCGTCGGCGCGCGGCGCG
>CAZVMY010000460.1:0-2687 GCA_964628955.1 uncultured Methylocystis sp. | reverse complement strand
TCAAGCGGGCCCGCACGCTGGGCTTCTCGATCGAAGAGGTGCGCGAGCTTCTGGCGCTCTGGCGCGACAAGAGCCGGGCAAGCGCCGACGTCAAGCGCCTGGCGCTGAGGCATGTGGGTGATCTCGAGACCAAGATCGACGAGCTTCAGGCCATGTCACGGACGCTGCGGCATCTGGCGCAGACCTGCCACGGCGACGAACGCCCGGAATGCCCGATCCTGGCCGATCTGGCGTTCCCGGACAGGACGGCGCTCTCGGCTGGTCAATGAGCACGTCTGCCGCAGCCTTTAGGCGGCGGTCGGGGTCTCGATCGAAGCGGTCTTCATCGCGGAGGAATTGTCGACCCGGGCTCTTGTTACGTGTGAGCGCCGGGCCTGCTTGCCCTGCGACCATTATCGATATCCGGTTCTGCCACGCCGCTCCAGAAAGTCGGCGAAGCGCGCAAAGGAGAAGGCGAGCGTGAAGTAGATTGCGCCGATGAACAGGTAGACCTCCGATGACGGCGACGGCCAGGCGGGATCGGAGAGCGCCGCCTTGCCGGAGCTCATAAGGTCGAACAGACCGACGACCAGGACGAGACTGGTGTTCTTGATCATCACGATGATCGTGTTGGCCAGCGCCGGGATGACGATGCGGATCGCCTGCGGAAGGATGACGAGCTGCTGCATCCGCCAATAGCCGAGTCCGAGCGACTTCGCGCCGTCGTACTGGCCTTTCGGAATCGCCTGCAGGCCGCCGCGGATCACTTCCGCGAGATAGGCGGCTGCGAAGAGCGTCAAGGCGACGAGCGCACGCACGAACTTGTCGGGCAGCAATGCTTCCGGCACGAAGAGTGGCAGCATGATCGACGCGACGAACAGGATCGACAGCAGCGGCAAGCCGCGCACGGTCTCGATGAAGATCACGCTGAGCATGCTGACGGCGGGCAGTTCGGCTCGCCGCCCGAGCGCCAGCAGGATCGCCATCGGAAAAGCCACGCCGATTGCGACGATGGTCAGGATCAGCGTCACCGGAAGGCCGCCCCAGGAGGAAGTCGGCACCGGCGACAATCCGAAGCCGCCACCCATCAACCACACCACGAGCGCCAGCGTGATCGTCCAGACCAGCGCGAGCCTGCTGCTCCAGCTCGCGGGACGTACGGACCAGACGAGCAAAGCCAGGATGATGATGCAGACGATGCCCGGCCGCCAGCGCTCGGCGAGGGGGTAGATTCCGAAGAGGATCTGTCCGGATTTCGCGACGACGAAGCTCCAGCAGGCGCCGGCGGCGGCGCGGCACGCCTCGGGGGTCGGTGTGAAGGCGGCGTCGACGACGAACCAACGAAACAGTCCGGGGAGCACCGAGACAAAACCCGCGATGAAGATCACGGACAGGAGAGCGTTCAGCGGCGTGCCGAAAAGGCGGTTGATCACGCTGGGCGCAGTCGCGGGCGGGCGCTCCGTGGCGGCGGCCGGCGCCTCGAGCTTCGGCAGTGTCGCGGCGGCCTCCATGGTCAGCGCTCCACGATCGCCATGCGGCGGTTCACCCAGTTCATGACCCCCGACAGCATCAGGTTGAGCGCCAGGAACACGCCGAGGATGATCGCGATCCCCTCGATGGCGTGGCTCGTCTTGTTGATCATCGTGCCGACGATGGTCATGAAGTCCTGATAGCCTACGGTGATCGCCAGCGTGGAGTTCTTGACCACGTTGACATATTGGCTGTTCAGCGGCGGCAGGATGCCGCGCAGCATCTGCGGGATGACGACGAGGCGCAGGACCTGCGTCTCCTTCAGGCCGATGGACCGGGCGGCCTCCCATTGGCCCTTGTCGATGGCGAGGATGCCGCCGCGGACGATCTCGGCGATGAAGCCGGTCGTGTAGAGCGTGAGGCCGATCAGGATGGTGGTCAGCTCGGGAGTGAGCTGCAGGCCGCCGGAGAAGTTGGCGCGGCCCATCACGGGCCAGTCCACCGAGGGCTGGAAGACGCCGGCCATCGCCATCGAGGCGAGCAGGGCGGCGAGCGCGGCGAACGTGATCGGGACGAAAGGCGGCCGTATGCCCGTCGCGGCCTGCCGTATCGAAGCGAGCCAGGCGGCTGCGACCACGGCCAGCATTGCGGCGGGAGCGGCAAGCCAGCTCATGGGCGGCATGCCCAGCGTGACGGAGGGGAGGACCAGCCCTCTTATCGAGAGGTGCACACCAGGCGCCAGCGTGAGCGCCGAAGTGACGGGCGGAAGCACCTTCCACCACAGCGCGTAGAGGAAGATCAGCAGGATGATGACCGGTGTGTTTCGGGCGATCTCGACCCAGACCCGTGCAGTGCCGTTCACCAGAGGATTGCTGCTCAGCCGGCCGATGCCCACGAGCAAACCGAGAACCGACGACAGCACCAGCACCAACACCGACACGAACAGCGTGTTGGCGATGCCGACGATGACCGCCCACCAGTTCGGGTCACGCGGGCTGTAGGGCAGGATCGTCTCGGAGATGTTGAAGCCCGCCGGCCGGAAGAGGAAGTCGAATCCGAGCGGAATGCCCCTCGCCTTCAGGTTGGCGACGGTGGCCGTGACGAGGATGGACGCCATGCCGACGACCGCGAGCACGAGCAGAAACTGCAAGGCCAGTCCCCGTGTGCGCGTATCGCCGCGCGTGGGGGGCGGCCGGGGGGGGGGGGGGGGGGGGGGGGGGGGGGGGGGGGGGGGGGGG
>CAZVMY010000459.1:0-2690 GCA_964628955.1 uncultured Methylocystis sp. | reverse complement strand
GGTTTCGGGCATGGTGGTCAGTGTCCGCCGGCCGGCGATGGCGTCCAACGCAGAAGGCTCATCGATCGCATCGGCCGGACCGATGGATGGACGCGGTCGTCAGCCGCGGTTGCCCAGCCAGAGCGTGGCCGCATTATCCCAGGCGATGCGGCGCGCGAGCCTGGGTGGCAGTTCGGCGAGCCAAGGGCGATAGCCGTCCATGATGGTCTGATAGTTGAACCAGCGCTCCAGGATCCAGGTGTCGGATCCCAGCAGGAAGCGGTCCGGGAAGGTCTCGAACAGCCGTCGCCACTCGGGCGAGAGCCGGCCGCCCTCGGTGATGCCCGAGCGGTAGGACAGCTCGCACATCAGCTTCGGATAGCGTCTCAGGAACGCCTCGACCACCCCGGTTTCGGTGCCGAAGCCGGTGTGCGCCCAGATCACGCGGGCGCGCTCGTCATGCCGGTGCAGGCCGGCGATCGCCGCATCGTCCGAGTGGCCGTGCAGCCAGAAGTCGTTCGCGACGGCGAGGGCCACGATCTCACGGACCTGCGGGCTGGCGGCGTTGTCGGCGCCGCTGAGGTGAAATTCGCCGATGCCGCGGTAATAGCCGCGCTCCATCTCGGCGCGGACGAGGGCAACCGATGCCGGATCGCGCCACCAGGTCTGGATGTCGTCGCGGGTGCGATAGGGCCGGATGAACGGCACGATGGCGATCCTGTCGCGCACCTTCTCGAACAGAAGCCGCGTGCCGTCGTTGGGCGTCGATGTTGCGAGGATGCCCTTGACGCCGGCCTTCGCGAAGATCGCGAGAACGTCCTCGAGCGAATACTTTTCGACGGCGCTCTGGTGATAGTGGAGATGGGCGTCGAACAGCGCGAGCGGGGTCGTCTGCGCCTCGACGCCGGTGGCGAACGCGGCGCCGGCGCCGGCGCCAGCGAGGAAGCCCCGTCGGGAGAGAAGCGCGTGCGGCATGCCCCTCACGCCGCCCGCTTCTTCGGCTGCACCTCGGCCATATAGGCATCCACCAGCGCTTTGCTCATGTTGCCCGGCGTGAAGCGGTACGGCCCGATCTCGGACACAGGCGTCACTTCCGCGGCCGTGCCGGTGATGAAGCATTCGTTGAAGGTGGAAAGTTCGTCGGGCATGATCCGGCGCTCGACCACCTCCATGCCGAGGCGCCTGGCGAGGTCGATCGCGGTGCGCCGGGTAATGCCGTCGAGGAAACAATCGGCCAGCGGCGTGTGCACCACGCCGTCCTTGATGAAGAAGACGTTGGCGCCGGTGCATTCGGCGACGCGGCCCTGCCAGTCGAGCATCAAGGCGTCGGCGTAGCCTTTGCGCTCCGCCTTGTGCTTCGAGATCGTGCAGATCATGTAGAGACCCGCCGCCTTCGAGCGGCAGGGCGCGGTCATCGGGTCGGGCCGGCGGTATTCCGCCATGTCGAGGCGGATGCCCTTCATCCGCTCCTCGGGATTGAAATAGCTCGGCCATTCCCAGGTGGCGATGGCGAGATGAATGGTGTTGTGCTGCGCCGAGACGCCCATCATCTCTGAGCCGCGCCAGGCAAGCGGCCGGACATAGGCATCGGTCTGGCCGTTCTTCTCCAGCACCAGGGCCTTGGCGGCATCGATCTCCGCCACCGAGAACGGGATCTCGAAGTCGAGGATGCGGGCGGATTCCTTCAGCCGTTCGGAATGCTCGGTGCCCTTGAAGATCTGGCCGCCATAGGCGCGCTCGCCCTCGAAGACGGCCGAGCCGTAATGCATGGCATGGGTGAGCACGTGCACCCTGGCGTCGGCCCAGGGGATCAGCCTGCCATCCATCCAGATGACGCCGTCGCGTTGATCGAAGGGCTGAGCCATGGTGTTTTTCCCCGAAGTCGCTTATTGTGCTTTCTGCCCGCAAGTGATTGAAAATCACCAGAGCGGGCAGATTGCCGACCGTTCGTTTCGTCGATCGGGCTTGACGGGTAACAATCCGTCTGAGATATGTCAACATCATTGACATATCGGAAGCAGGCAGCCGACGCATGGCACAGACCGAGCCGCTCAGAGCCGAGCCTACACCGGAATCCGCGCGGCCGAACTACGAGCTGATCGAACTCATCTTCTTCGCCTATCGGGCGTTCGTCGCGGAACCCGACCGCGTGCTGGCGCGCTACGGCTTCGGCCGGGCTCACCACCGGGTGCTTCATTTCGTGCACCGGCAGCCCGGCCTCACCATCGCCGCACTGCTCGATATCCTGCAGATCACGAAACAGAGCCTGGCGCGGGTGCTGAGGGATCTGATCGACGGTGGCTTCATCGTGGCACGGGCCGGCGCGGACGATCGGCGCCAGCGGCTGCTGTCGTGCACGCCGGCCGGTCGCCAGCTCGCGGAGGAACTCTCCGGGCTGCAGACGGTGCGGCTGGCAGCGGCGCTGGACGAGGCCGGCCCGAGAGGCCGCGAGCCGATCGAGCGCTTCCTCGGCGCGCTGATCGAGCCAGGCGATGGTCCCGCGGCCACGCGGCTCGTGGTCGTCGAGGGAGAGCGGGCGTGAAGGCGTCAGCCCTCGCCGACGACGCGCCGCATATCCTTATCGTCGACGACGACACGCGGATTCGCGCGCTGCTCTCGCGCTTCCTGCGCGAGAACGGATACCGGGTTACGGTCGCCGAACATGCGAAGGCCGCGGAGCTGCGCATGAAGGGGCTCGCCTTCGACCTGCT
>CAZVMY010000458.1:0-2694 GCA_964628955.1 uncultured Methylocystis sp. | reverse complement strand
CGTTGGCGCCGCGTGCGCGTGCCATGGGAATACTCCTGTCGTTGTTGGTTCAGTTGCAAAGGCCCAAGCGAAGTCGAAGGGCCGTCGATCAGGTCAACGGATCGGTCGTCGCGTAGACGGCGACGATCGCGAGATCGGCGAAGCGTCCGGGCAAGGCGCCGAGCGCTTCGATATCGTCCGTCACCGGCGCTTCTGCTTCGATCCAGTCGCACAGCCCGCCGAGCGTCCGGTTCCCCATGACCGCCGCGCCGATCGCCCCGGTCATGGCGTCCAGCACCTGCTCGCGGGTGAGCGTCGCGCTCTCAAAGGCGGCGATCCCAAGCGGGATGCGGTGCGAATAGAGATAAGTGAGCGGCGAGAGGCTCACTTCCGGTTCGCCGGGATCGCCGTCGCGGATCACGACCAGCCCACCGGGCGGAATGCGTTCGGCTTTGGCCAGATTGCGCTTCACTTCCGCGCCCGGCAGGGCAGCGGCGACAAGCGACTTCACCGCTGGAAGGACGGTTTCGCGTTTCGAAGCCATGGATGTCTCCCGGACAAAGCCTATGAGAAGACGGCTTGAAAAGACCTGATAATAGTGCTATTTAAAGCACTCTTAAGGAGGCTTCTCATGACTTACCAAATCCTCGCGGCGACCAGCGCCAGCGTTTCTGAACTCAAGAAGAACCCCATGGGCACAGTCGCTGCCGGCGAAGGGTTCCCGGTTGCGATCCTCAACCGCAACGAGCCCGCCTTCTATTGTGTGCCGGCCAAAGCCTATGAGGCGATGCTGGACCGGCTCGAAGACCTGGAACTGAACGCCATCGCCGACGCGCGGGAAGGCCAGACGGTCCACAAGGTCACGCTGGATGACCTATGAGCTCGCCTTTCTGGACGAGGCTCTGAAGGAGTGGCGCAAGCTCGACAACGCGACGCGCGAACAGTTCAAGGCCAAGCTCGCCGAGCGTTTGCAAAACCCGAAAATCCCCTCGGCGCGGCTGCATGGCGCCAAGGAGCGCTACAAGATCAAGCTGCGCAATGCTGGCTACCGCCTTGTCTATCAGATTAAGGATCGCGAACTGCTTGTCTTGGTCGTTGCGGTCGGTAAACGCGAGCGCAACGAGGTCTACAAGGCCGCTGACCGCCGCAAGACCGATTGATCCGAACTACTGCCGCCAGTGCCGCGCGATCAACGAGGGCACACGGGCGGCTTGCCGCTTTGCGACGCTCTCGACATCGAGCCGCTTCTTCAGGGCGACCTGCGGAACCAGAATGAACACGATCACGCTGGCGACATTTGATGGAATCTTGCCGGTCTTGCGGCGATTGGGCTGGCCAAGCCCGCGCGTGTTGATCCGGGCATCATCCGCGACCAGCAGCGAGGGACGGCCGCGGCGATAGACGAACCGAAGCTTCAGGCCGGTTCGCCGCTGCCAGCCTTCCGGCGTGATCTTTTCGCGCGAGCCAACGGCACTCCGTCCGCTCTTGCCGGCGGCAGCGGTCGGGATCGCCAGGAACAGGCCACGCGTCGAACGGATCACCACGCCACGGTCAAAGGCATCGACGATCTTCGGCGCGCGCGACCAGACATAGGCTGCGGCTTCGGCGCTCTCGCCCACCTCGGGGAAGGTCTTTCCCCGCCATGTCCGAGACAGCCGTTCACCGAGCCCGGCCGCGACGACATCTTCGCGGAGATCCTGCTTCAGGCCATCAGCAGCGTCGCGCATCCCCGACGTGACAGCGCGTTCGATATCCTTCTCGGTTTCAGCAAGCGCTTTGCCGAGATCGGGACGCTGGATGGTGAAGCGCACGAATCACACCTTTACGGCCTCGCAGGCCGAAACGAGTCCCAGCGCATCGCCCATCGGTTCGCCGATGATCCGATAAGTCTCGGCGCCGATCAGGATCAGATCGCCCTCGCTGATTGTCGCAGACTCAGAACGCCGGATATCGATACCGACGGTCGGCAACACGGCGCGGCTGTTCCCGAATTCCGCCATGCGGTCGGGCGACTTGCGGACGATGCGGACAGCGACGCCAGCGCCGACGCCGCCCGCCTTCCACAGCGCGTCTTCGCCGATATTGGGATCGGCGAAGAGCGCATCGATGGCCGAAGCGAAAGCGTCGATCACGGCATCATTCCGGGCTGTTGCCCGGATTGACTCTAATATGTCGAAGTCGGGAACACCCGACTTCGATGCGCCCGGAAGGAGGCATTGAGCCGAACACGGCCGGTGGTGTTGCTTGGCGCCGCCCGCGACCGCCGCCGTCGCGACGCCGATCAGAAGGTTGGCGGTGGCCACAGTCGTGCAGCGCTTGTTGGTGTCGTCCCAATAGACGAGCGCGCCGACCGTCCAGGCCTGCGAGCCGATCTTGGTGAGCTCGAACACGCCGGTGAGATCGAGCGCGACATCGGCAGACAGCGCGGCGTCGTTGGTGGCGACGCCGAAAAGCTGGCCGACTTTCGCGCCCTGGCCGGACGTGAGGGCATAGGGTGCGGGCACCACCACGGTGTTGCCCGCCTGGATGAAGTTCCGCATGGGATGGGTCTCCTTGAATTCGGGTTAGGGTCGCGCCGCCGTCAGACGCCGGCGTTGAAGAACAGGCCGCGGAAGTCGATCGCCTTGGCTGCGAAGTCGTGCCTGATCTTGAATTCGACACCATCGACCTCGAACCCGACGCGCTGATCGAGGAAGGGCTCGGACTGGCCTTCGA
>CAZVMY010000457.1:0-2707 GCA_964628955.1 uncultured Methylocystis sp. | reverse complement strand
GAGCCTTGCCGGTCTCGTCCGCGTGGAGCCCTGGCCGTCCGTAGCGGCGTTCGGTGTCGCCGCGGCCGGGTCGGAGCGCGGCATGACGGTGCCGACCTTGCCGGAGATCGCCGGGCTGGCGCTGATGCTCGCGCTCCTGCCGGTGCTGATCCCGATCGGCAGCGGGCGAGGCACGAGGCTGCCAGCCGCGCTCGGCGCCGGCATCGGCGGCCTTGGGCTTGTGCTGGCACTTGCGGCCTTTGCTGCGCTGGGACCCATGGCGATGTCACGGCTGGCGGTCGGCACGTCGCCGGAGCGGCCACCGCCAGGCCTCGTCGCGGCAGCCGCTGCCGGCGTCGTCCGCGTCTGCGGCGAAGCTCCCGCGACGCCCGAAGCCATGGCCGCAGCCTGCGCCCGGCGCCCGGTCCGGGGACCGCTGCGGCCGGACGACATCGGACCGACCGGGCGGTTCGCCGCCGAGGGCCTTCCGTTCATGCTGGGGCTCCCCTCGGTGGCGGCGTTGCCCGCCCGGGCGCTGCCGCTCTGGCTCGGCATGGGCGCGGCACTCGCGGGGCTGATGCTCGTCAGCGGCGCGATCGGCCACGACCTGCTCTACCGGCGGCTTCGCCCGCGTGCTCTGACGAGCTGGCGCGCGGCGATGGTCCGGCTGACGGCGATCGTCGCCGTGATCGGCGCGGTTACGGCGCTTGCCGTCGCGCGGGACGTGGTCGTTCCGGCGTTCGATCGCGTGACGCCGCAGTTTGCGGGCATCGTCGCCGTCTTCGCCGTGACGCTCGCGGCGCTTGCGCGCTGGCGCCGTGCGGGACCGCTGGCCGCAGGCACGGCCGTGGCGCTCGGTCTGGCACTCGTGGCGTCACTGCTGTTCTCGCGCCCGGAAGGAGGCACGACCCTCGCCGTTGCGGCCGACGTGGCGCTGGCGACGACGGTGGCCTTGCTGGCCGGGACGCTCGTGTCGCTCGTGACCCCTTCAGCGGGCAGCAAGCAGCTTCACGCCGCGCCACGCCATCCACAGCGCATAGGCGACGTTGCCCAGGACGAAGCTCGCCAGCAGCCACAGGAGCGCCAGCGGACGCCGGCCCTCGACGGCCCAGACCACGAGCCCCATCAGGACGAGCCCCGCATAGAGGTCGAACAGGGTCACCAGACCCCAGGGATCGGCGGTGATGCGGTCGAAGCTGACCCAGAAATCGGCCGCGCCGATCGCCCAGACGATGGCGGCGATCAGCCCGAGGGCGATGAGAAGACAAAGGGTGCGAAGCATGACGCAACTCCGGTCGTGACCTGATGCTTACGCGCGAGATCGTGGATCGGGTCAGTCGCGGCGTTGCGGCGCGTCGCCGATCAGCGCATCCAGAGTCTCGAGCCTGTCGGCTTCCCGTGCCGGCTTATCCCATCGGATGCGCGCGATCCGCGGAAAGCGCATGGCGACGCCGGACTTGTGGCGGGTCGAGCGCTGGATCCCTTCGAACGCGATCTCGAGCACCAGTCCTTCGGTCAGACCGTGCCGGACCTCACGAACCGGGCCGAAGCGGTTGACGGTGTTCTTCCGGACGTAGCGGTCCAGCTCCAGCAGTTCCTCATCGGTGAAGCCGAAATAGGCCTTGCCGACCGGCACGATCCGGTCGCCGGCATCGGTCTCCTGCCAGACGCCGAAGGTGAAGTCGGAATAGAACGACGAGCGCTTGCCATGGCCGCGCTGGGCATACATCAGCACCGCGTCGACGGTGAACGGCTGGCGCTTCCACTTGAACCAGAGGCCTTTCGGCCGGCCTGGCACGTAGGGCGACAGGCGATGCTTGAGCATCAGTCCCTCGACCGCATCGGCGTCCGGTCCCGCGCCGCTGGCGGCCGGGTCGGCACGTGCGGCAGCAAGCGAGGGCCAGTCGGCGGCCTCCACCAGCGGCGAGAGATCGAGCCGCGGATGGGCGAGACGGCGCACGAAAGCCTCCAGCCGCCGCCGCCGCGACTCGAACGGCTGCTCGCGCAGATCCTCGCCCCCTTCGACCAGCAGGTCGTAGGCGCGGATGTGGACCGGGTATTCTGAGATCAGCGCTGCCGTGACCTGCTTGCGGTTCAGCCGCTGCTGCAGGACGTTGAAGCTCTGCACGCGACCGTCGCGCAGGATCAGCAGTTCACCATCGAGCGCCCCGTCGAAGACGAGTTCCCCTGCGAGTTCCGGAAAGGCGCCCGAAATATCCTCGCCGGAGCGTGAATGGAGCCGCGTGATGTGGCGCTCGTCGGCATGCAGCCCGGAAGCCGCCTGCACGCGGATGCCGTCCCATTTCCACTCCGCCATGAATTCGGCGGGGTCGAGCCGGGCCATGTCCGCCTCTTCCAGCGCATGGGCGAGCATCGGCGGCCGGAACGGCGCGGGGTCGGTCGCGACCGGACGCGGAGCCCGGCCCTCGACCCAGGCGAACAGGTCGAGATAAGGCGTCTCCAGCCCGTGCCAGACCTCCTCGATCTGGTCGGTCTCGATGCTGCCCAGCGCCGCGACGGCGGTCTTGGCGAGCCGCGCCGAGACCCCGATGCGCATGGCGCCGGTGATCAGCTTGAGGAGCGCCCAGCGTCCGGTCTCGTCCAGTTCGTCGAGCCAGTCCGCGAGGCGCTTCGGCAGATCGCTCCGGTGCATGGTCGCGAGCGCGCCGATGACGTCGGCGAGCGTCGGCGGCGGCCGGTCGTGCCCGCCGTCTGGTCCCGATGGGGT
>CAZVMY010000456.1:1493-2708 GCA_964628955.1 uncultured Methylocystis sp. | reverse complement strand
GTGGAGAACAAGTGGATCGGGCAGCGTATCGGAGATCCCGACATCGACATCGCCGCCATGGCCAGCGCTCAGGGACTTGTCGGGATCGGGCCAGTCTCGACCACAGACGCGTTGATCGATGCGATCCGGAAAGGGGTCGAGGCTGCTCGCAACGGCGCGTCGGTCGTTATCGATGCACGGGTGAAGCCGGGCTACAACCCGGCCATGGCAGCAGGGATGACGCGCGAAGGCACCGGAAAAGTCGGCGACTAATTCGCCGACACAGAAGCAGAGCCCGCTTTCCGATATGGCTGGCGCGGGCGGGACGCTGGAGCATTCGACTTGCTCCAGCGCAGGGTGGCCCGTGAAACCCGGCCCCATGCGCCTGCTCTAACGCATGGCGCCTCAGTCGATGTCTCTGCCCCCGGAAGGCGCGTCCGCCAGATTTCGCTGCACCTGCGCCAGGCAACTGATCAGGCGAGCCCTTTCTTCGCCGCTCATCCCGGTTGTCGCGCGCTCGATGACTTCGTTGGCGCAGGGTATCAGTTTCGACTGCAGCGAGCGGCCACGTTCGGTCAGCCTGACGCAGAGCTTCCGCCGGTCGTGCGGATCCCGCTCACGGGTCACGAGACCGGACCTCTCCATTGTCGCCAGCGCGGACAGCGTCGTCGGCTCCATGGTTCCGATTCGCTGGGAAAGTTCTCGCTGGGTCAGGCCGTCCTCCAGCCAGAGAGCCCGCAAGAAATACCACATGCCAAGCGTGACACCATGCGGCTCGATCTGCGATTGAAGATAGCGCTGCACGGCTCTGTTGGCCATCCGGAGCTGATAGCCGACGCTTCCCTCGAGCGGGAGATCGTAGCGCTGCTCGGCGGGCGGCACAGGGGCCTTTGAGTTTGTTTCGGGCATTTCACTCCGTTCTTTCGATCGGACCTTAACGCCCATTGGACGTTGGAGCACGGCATTTTGTTGCCGTTTCGACCGCTACGCAAATGTTTGGAAGACAAAGCGATATAGTATTGGACCACGACGAGGGGCCACCCTAGCGTCGCCAACAAGCGGGCAACCTTCGAGAACGACCTCGCTGGAGGAGATGAATGCCTGCCATCAACCCATTCAAGACCGCATGCGCCGAACGCCACGCCACGCACTGGCGTGACCGAATGCAGGGGCGCTACTCATGAGCGGCAACGATCTGGAGGACGAAAGGCACATGCGGGGGGCTAACGCCAAACT
>CAZVMY010000456.1:0-1393 GCA_964628955.1 uncultured Methylocystis sp. | reverse complement strand
GGCCCGCATCCGTCCATCGGCATGGTATTCCAAGAAGAATCGACCTTTCCCTGGCGGACGGTCATCGACAACGTTGCCTTTCCGCTCGAAGTGAAGGGTGTGGGCAAGGAAGAACGCCACGCGACGGCCCGCAAATTCATCGAGATGGTCGGCCTTTCTGGCTTCGAGCAGCGCTACCCGTCGGAACTGTCGGGCGGCATGCGCCAGCGCGTCGCGCTGGCCCGGACGCTGGTGTTCGAGCCCAAGATCCTGCTGATGGACGAGCCTTTCGCTGCACTCGACGAACAGACCCGTGTGCTGCTGGGCGACAAAGTCCTCAAGATCCAACAGGATCTTCGGCAAACGACGCTGCTCATCACCCACAACATCACCGAAGCCGTGCAGCTCTCGGACAGGGTGCTGATCATGACGTTCCGTCCCGGCAAGGTGAAGCGGATCGTCGACATCCGCCTGCCGCGCCCACGCAGCAGCGATGTCATCGGCAGCGATGCGTTCGGCCGGTATGTGGCGGAGATCTGGAACGATCTGCGAGAAGAGGCATCGCGCGGAATGGCCGATTCCGAGGAAGCAGCCCGCGCGAGAAAAGGTTGACGATGCGGATCCTGGCTTTTCCTCCGATCATATTCGGGCTGGCCACCGTGGCGCTTGTGCTGTGTGGTGTCGAGCTGTTGCTCTACGCCGGGCTGCTCAACCAGTTCGTGATCCCGTTTCCCTCCGCCGTGATAGGCAGCTTCGGCCGCCTGTTTAGCGAGGAGCAACTGGCTCATCGGCTGTTTGTGACCGGATCCGAGGCAGTCGCGGCAAGTCTGCTCGTCATTATCGTGGGTGTCGGCTTCGGAATCTTTCTGCACGAGAGACGCATTCTCAAACTTGCAGTGGAACCCTGGATCGCAGCTGCCGCCGCAGCGCCGATTGTGCTCGCCTATCCCCTCTTCCTGGTCATCTTTGGACGAAGCTCCGCGACAATCATCGCGATGGGATTCGTCGCGGGACTCGCGCCCGTGGTGCTCAAGACCATCGAGGGCTTCCAGGGCGTGAAGAAGACGTTCTTAAACGTTGGGCGCACCTACAATCTGAATCCGTCGCAGCTGTTCTGGAAGATCCAGTTTCCGGCGTCGATACCGACGATCTTCACCGGAATACGTTTGGGCCTGATCTTCACCTTGATCAATCTCATCGGCGTAGAGTTCCTGATCAACTTCGGTGGTCTTGGTCAGCTCATCAACGACTTGGCCGAACGCTATGATCTGCCCGGCGTCTTCGCAACGATCATCTTCGTCATACTCGTGAGCGTCGTCATTTTCTCGGCCCTGGAATGGCTCGAGCGCTGGATGCGACCCGCACGCTGAATCAGGCTCGGCTGCCGCAGCCGCGCCGGCACAGGGCCGACGCC
>CAZVMY010000455.1:0-2710 GCA_964628955.1 uncultured Methylocystis sp. | reverse complement strand
CCGCAGGAGACGCGCGTGGACGCCTATCATCCGGACAACATCTTCGCGCGGATCCTGCGTGGCGAACTGCCCTGCCACAAGGTCTACGAGGACGACGACGTCTTCGCGTTCATGGATATCATGCCGCGAATCGACGGCCACACGCTGGTGATCCCCAAGGCACCAGCGCGAAACCTCCTCGACGTCGCACCCGAAGCGCTGGGCCCTCTGATGGTCGGTGTCCAGCGCATCGCCATCGCGGCCAGGTCGGCGATGGCGGCGGACGGGGTCACGCTGCATCAGTTCAGCGAGGCCGCCGCCGGGCAGGTCGTATTCCACCTGCATTTCCACGTCATGCCGCGCAAGGCTGGCGACGTCTTGCGCGCCCCGGCTTCGGCGATGGCGCCGGCGGACGTGCTCGCGGACCATGCCGCCCGCATCCGGGCGGCGCTCGGCTGACGTTACCGGCCGTAGGCGAAGCCGAGTCCGACCAGCACGACCTCGCCGATCGCCAGCGCGGCGAGGACCGACCGCCGGAACAGGAACAGCGCCGCCAATCCGACGCCGAGCGCGGCGAGGCGACCCGCGACCGGCACGAACGCGAGCGCCCCCGACGGAGCGAGCACCAGCTTGGCGACGACCCCGGCAACCAGGGCGCTCGCGACCGCGCGCACCCAGACGAGTACGGGCGACTGCTCGTCCAGCCGGCGCGCGATGGCGACGCCGAGCCAGCGCCAGATCTCGGTCGGCAGGAACCCTACGAGGATGAGCACCAGATAGGGCCACAGGCCGCCGGTGGCTTGCTCCAGCGCCTCGACGCTCACGAAGCACCCTGCCGGCCGCGCAGGACATAAGCGGCCGTGCCGCCGACCAGCCCCACGACCAGAAGGTCGAAGTCGCGTCCGATCAGCGGCGTGCAGACCGGCACGAGCGCGAAGCCGAACGCGAAGGGCAGCGACGCCCTGACCGTGTTCACCCCGGCCAGCAGCGTCGCGCTGAAGAACATCGGCGAGGTGAACAGCAGACCGGCCGCGAGCGGCGGCGGCAACTCGCCGACCAGGAAGTATCCTGCTCCGGTGGCGATCGCCGCCGCCGTCATGGTCGTGAAGCCGAAGCCGTAGAAATACGCGAGCCGCTGCTCCTGCGGCACAGACGGAAGACGGCGCAGGCCCTCCACCCAGTTGGTCACCGCGACGAGATGGCTTGCGAGGAGCTGCTGCCAAAGGGGCCGCCGCGGCTCCCGCAACAGCGGCATCAACGACACCGTCATCGGCAGGAAGCGGACCGAACTCAGCGAAACGACGACGGCGACGGCGGGCAACGCCATCCCGGCCGCGAGCGAGCCGAACATCAGCACCTGCGCCGGGCCAGCCCAGACGAGGAACGTGGACAGGACGGCAACCGCGAGCGGATAGCCGATGTCGCGGGCCAGCCCGCCCACGCCGACCATGGACGCCATGAGAACGAGCGCCGGCATGCCGGCGGCGTCCCGCATGCCGCGAATCAGCGGCCGGGGCCGTGGCGGCAACCGTGTCTCGGTCGATGGCGGAGACGTATGCGAGGGGGGATCCACGACCGGGAGGATTAGACCGGAAAGCGGGTCCGGCCAAGCAGCGGTGCGCCCGTGGACCTCAACGCTCCCGCGTGAAGACGAGGTCGACGCTGGCCACGGGGATGCCGAACCGCGACACCGTCGCGCGGTTGACGGCACGGCGCCCGTCGATCGGAGCGATGACGTCGGCGAACGTCAGCCGGGTCGTGGACCCGTCCTTCGACGGCAGGTCGGCGGTGTAGGTCAGCTTGACCGTGTTTCCGTCCTGAACCACGTCGGCGGTGCCCACGACGTCCTCGCGCGTTCCGGTGTAGCGGCCGGGCGCGATCTTCGTGAACCGCCAGGTCTTCCGGTCGCGCTCGCCATCAGCGTAGAGGAAGTCCTCGACCAGCGTCAGGGTCTTCCCGTCCCAGCGGCCCGTCGTGCGCACGGTGAGCCGGCGGTCGATGCCCGCGATGGCGCTGGTGAAGCCGCCCGTGCCGACGGTGCGGCCGGCGAAGAAGCCTTCCAGCGAGAACGGCGGCGCGTTCACGGGAACGTCGACCCTGGGCGGGCCGGCGCACGCCGCGAGAGCCACCGTAATCGCGAGGATAGTCAGGATGTTCCGGCGCATGCTCGACCCCGTCAATGACGAGGTGGTTACGCGTCGGGAGCGCAGTCGGATCGCCGCCGCGTCGTCAGGACCGCAGTGGAACCTTCGGCACCGAGGCGCGGTGCTTCGGCGCCGGCCCCGGATCGATCGTCGTGGTCGTCGATGGCCGGATGCGCTTCGGCTGCGTGCGCTTGCGCCGCGGCTTCTTCGAAGCTTCCTCCACGACCCGCTCGGGGCGCGGCAGCAGTGGCCCGTCCGGATAGACGAAGCCCAGCTTCTTCTTGCCCGTCTCGTCGCCGGTCACGATCACCCGGACCGTACCGCCGTTCTTCAGGCGGCCGAACAGGACCTCGTCGGCCAGCGGCGTCTTGATCGCGCTCTGGATCAGCCGCGCCATCGGCCGGGCGCCCATCGCCTCGTCGTAGCCGTTCTCGACCAGCCAGTTGCGGGCCTCGTCCGAGAGCTCGATGGACACGTTCCGCTCGGAGAGCTGCGCGTCGAGCTGCATCACGAACTTGTCGACGACCTGTGCCACGACCGGCGTCGGCAACTGGCCGAAGGCGATGATCGCGTCGAGACGGTTGCGG
>CAZVMY010000454.1:0-2718 GCA_964628955.1 uncultured Methylocystis sp. | reverse complement strand
CGCATTATTTCATCGAGTTGTTCCGCGAGCAGCGGCTCGATGCGATGCGCGTCGTCGTGGAAGCGCGGCCGGACCATGCGGCGGAAGACGCGCGACGCCGCCAGGCCGAGCACCTCTCGTTTCGCATCAAGGAGATGATCGGCGTCAGCGTCCTCGTCGACGTGCGCAACCCCGGCGCCGTCGACCGATCGATGGGCAAGGCGAAGCGCATCGTCGACACCCGGCCGAAATCCTGATGGCGCGCCCGAAAGCCGCCGACCACGGCGAAAAGCGCGACGCGATCCTGCAATCGGCGGCGGAGCTGTTCGCGACCAACGGCTACGAGCGGACCTCGCTCGCCGGCATCGCTGCCGCCTGCCAAGTCTCGAAGGCGCTGGTCTATCACTACTACGACAGCAAGGAGGCGCTGCTGTTCGACGTGATCGACCGGCATATCCGCGGGCTTGTGGCGGCCGCCGAGCGCGCCGACGATCCGCTTGCTCCGCCGGAGGAGCGCCTGCGCAGGCTCGTCGAAGCACTTCTCGACCGTTACCGCGATGCGGATTCGGCGCACAAGGTGCAGTTGAACGATCTGGACGTACTGCCGGAGGCAGCGCAGGAGACGATCCGCGCCGGCCAGCGCCAGCTCGTCCAGCTGTTCGCGCGCGTCATCGCTTCGATCGAGCCCGGCCTGCGCGACTCGCCTCGCCTGAAGCCGGCGACCATGTCGCTGTTCGGCATGCTGAACTGGCATTACACGTGGTTTCGCGAGGGCGGCGGCATGAGCCGCGCGGATTACGCGCAGTTCGTCACGGCGCTGTTCGTGAGCGGGATCAGGGGGATGCAACGGCCTTCGACGGCCGACCGCTAGGCCTGCGGCTGATCGACCGCATTCGTGAGGTCGGTGCGGCGGAAGTCATTGCCGGCATAAAGGAGAGGGCAGCCTTCGCGGTCTGCGAGTTCATACGCGAAGCAATCGCCAAAGTTCAGTCCGGTAGGATGGATACCCTTACCCCATCGGTCGTAAGCGGCGGCGACCCGGCGTGCCGAAGCCCCGGACACCGGCACGACCTCGATCTTCAACCCTTCGATAAGCTTCATCATCCCCATCACGACATCGCGGCGGCCCGCAACAATCAAGGCCTCCGCCAGCGTTCCCGCCGATACCAGGACGCGCTGCTCCCGTTCGAGCACCGCACTCAATGCTTCCGCGCTCGGTTCGTTGAGCACGACCGCGATCAACGCCGACGTGTCGACGACGATCAAGACGGCAGGCCGTCGTCGTCGTAGAGGAAATCCTGACTGCGGACGGCATCGATGCCCTGATCTGCCTTGGCTGCGCCGAGGCGCCGCACCTCGTCCAGCACGGCACGGCGTGTCGCCCGATCGATCGTCTCCCGGAGCGGCTCGAGACGGACGGCGGGATGGCCGTGACGCGTGAGGATCACCTCGTCACCGGCTTCGGCCCGGCGAACCAGTTCCGTAAGCTGGCCCTTGGCCTCGGTCACCGAAATGCGCATGTCGACCTCCAGAGGCTAAAATAGACCAGCGTATGGTCCAGATCAACGTGACGTCGTCACATCTGGTCGTAATCGAGCACCAGCCGGGCCGATTTCGGGATGCACTGGCAGGTGAGGATGAAGCCCGCCTTGATTTCCCAGGGCTCCAGCGCGAAGTTCTGCGCCATCGCAGCCTCGCCCTCAACAAGGCGTGCGCGGCAAGTGCAGCACATGCCGCCCTTGCAGGAATAGGGCACCGAAACGCCCGCGCGCGCGGCGGCGTCAACCACGCCGATCTCGCCTGCTGGCAGCATGATCGGTGTGCGGCGGCCGTCGATCACGAGCTCGATCGGCGTGCCTTCGCCAACGGCGTCGATACGGCGGGCGACCGGCGGCGGCGTGCCGGTCGTGAACAGCTCGACGCGGATGCGGTCGGCGTGGGCGCCTGCCGCCACGATGGCATCCCGCACCTCCTCGACCATGCCGAGCGGGCCGCACAGGAACGCCTCGTCCAGCGCCGGCGCATCGATCAGCCGGCCGCAGAGCCGGTCGATCTTCGCAGCGTCGATCCGGCCGTCGAAGAGGTCGACGTCCTGCCGCTCGCGCGACAGGACGTGGATCAGCGACAGCCGGCCTAGGTGCCGGTTCTTCAGCGCTTCGAGCTCTTCCGCAAACATTACGGTCGGGCTGGCGCGGTTGCCGTAGACGAGCAGCATGCGGCTCTCCGGCTCGGTCGCGAGCTTGTGCCGGATGAGCGAGAGGATCGGCGTGATGCCGGAACCGGCCGCCACGAACAGGTAGGAGCGCGGCGCGTCACCGTTTACGCGGCTGACGAAACGCCCGTCGGGCGGCATGACCTCGATCGTGTCGCCGGCGGCCAGGTCGTCGTTGGCGAAGCAGGAGAAGGCGCCGCCCTCCACCCTCTTGATCCCGACCCGCAGTTCGCCGTCCGCAGGCGCCGAGCAGATCGAATAGGAGCGCCGGCACTCGGCGCCGTCGATCAGGCGCCGCAGCGTCAGGTACTGGCCGGGCTCAAATCGGAACGCCGGCTTCAGGCCGTCCGGCACCGTGAATCGGATCGTGACCGCCTCGGCGGTTTCGGGCCGGACCTCGGCGACGACGAGGGGATGGAACACGGCCCCGGCCATCAGATGCACTTGAAGTAGTCGAAGGGTTCCCAGCAGGCGTCGCAGCGCCAGAGCGCCTTGCAGGCCGTGGAGCCGAACTCGGCGATGCGGCT
>CAZVMY010000453.1:0-2740 GCA_964628955.1 uncultured Methylocystis sp. | reverse complement strand
CTCCCTCGGCGTACAACGAGGGACCGGGCCGCGAGGTTCCCGCTGTTACCCCGCCTTCTCCGCCAGCCATATCGTGATCAGCGACTGATACGGCACGTCGCGCTTGTTCGCCGCGATCCTGATGCGGTCGACGAGGCGGGAGGGCAGGTGCAGCGAGACCACGGTCGTGGAAGGCTCGAGGTTCGGCAGGCTGGCGCGCCGGGCCTTCTTCCATTCGACATGATCCGTCGTGGCATGTGCTTCCCGCCGCTCAACCCGTCGCCCGGCCCGGCACGATCAGCGTGACTTCCGGAAAATACGTCGCGAACCGGCCCTCGTCCCTGGTCAGCAACGGCATGCCTGCGACGCTCGCCGCGGCGCCGATGAAGAAGTCGGCGAGCACGCCCGTTCGCGTGCCGCCCCTTCTTCGATAGTGGCGATAGGTCTGGCCGGCGAGATGGAGCGCTTGCGCGTCCATCGCCATCCGTTCGACCCCGAGCGCGGCGAGCCCGGCCTCGGTTGAACGGGCGTCCTGAAAGCCGAGCGACACTTCTGCGAAGATGACGTCGATGATGAGGACCGCACCACGCTCAGAGGCCGCCGCGAGCGCGTCGAGCGACGAATCCAGAAAATCGGGCTTCTCGTCGAGAATGTCGATCAGCACGTTGCTGTCGACCAGCGTCAAATCTCGCTCCGCGTCAGCGCCATGATTTCGTCCGCACTCATGCTGGGCCGGATTCCACGCCGATGCAGATCCTTCACCGCGTCCTCGATGCGTTTGCGAATGGCGTCTACCGTCGGCCTTGGCTCGACCGGCTCGACCACCACGCCGTGACCCGAGGGCGCGAGGCGCACTTCCACGCGGTCGCCGGGCTTGATGCCGGCGGCGTCGCGGACAGCCTTCGGCAGCGTGACCTGACCCTTGACCGTTACGGTGGTGGCCATATCATCCAACGTGGTATTACTGAGCCAGTGCGGTAATACCAACCGTGCTCCGTCCTGTCAAAGGTTCGATCATGACCCCAGGCCGCATCCGTGTCGGCATCGGCGGCTGGACCTATGAGCCGTGGCGCGGCGTGTTCTTTCCGCCGGGGCTGCCGCAGGCGCGGGAGATGGAATTCGCCGTCAATGCCATGACCGCGATCGAGGTCAACGGCACCTATTATGGCCTCCAGAAGCCCGCGACCTTTGCAAGCTGGGCGAAGGCGGCGCCCGACGGCTTCGTCTTCACGCTCAAGGGCTCGCGCTATTGCACGAACCGCAAGGTGCTGGCCGAGGCGGGTGAGGCGTTGACGCGCTTCTGCGGGCAGGGACTGACGGAACTGGGGCCGAAGCTCGGGCCGATCCTGTGGCAGATGGCGCCGACCAAGCGCTTCGATGCGGACGATGTCCGCGCCTTCCTGGCGCTGCTGCCGCGGGCGCGGGACGGCGTGCCGCTCCGTCATGCGATCGAGGCACGGCACGAGAGTTTTCGCGACGCGGCCTTCGTCGCGCTGGCCGAGGCAGCCGGCGTCGCGGTCGTCTTCGCGGATTCGGCGAAATACCCGACGGTCGCCGACGTGACGGCGGATTTCGTCTACGCCCGTCTGGAGGATACGCGGGAGGAGGAGCCGGCCGGCTATTCGCCGGACGCGCTCGACCGCTGGGCCGCCGCCGCGCGGACCTGGGCCGAGGGTGGCCGGCCCGACGGCCTCCCTTACGTCAGGGACGACGACCCCCAGGCCCGGCCGCGCGATGTCTTCGTCTTCATGATCAACGGCGCCAAGGTCCGCGCGCCGGCGGCGGCTCTCGCGCTGATCGAGCGCGTCGGACGCTGAGGACGGCGATCGTCTTATCCGCGTCATCTTTGCCGGATGGAACGATTTGCCCTACTCGTGATCGCACAAGCCGGAGCCGAGGAAACGCCATGTCCACAGCCGTCGCCACGCCCTCCACCGCCGTCGTCAAGACGCCGATGCAGTATCTCGACAAGGCCACCGGCGCGCTGCGCGGGCTCGGGCTCATGCCGGACAAGATCGAGCCGGCGCCGATCAACGCGCTCCTCGAGAAGATTTCCGATCTCGACGAGACGAAGATCACCCTGATCGCGCGGACGCTCGGTCAGACCGAGGTCTTCAACGAGGTGGTGCGCGAGCAGACGACCGCCATGGAGATCGGCGAGCGCTACAAGGCGATCACCGAAGGGTTCAACTCGATCCGCGACGATTCCAAGAAGATGGTCGACCAGCTAGACGACGGGAAGCTCGACGTGTTCGAGCGCGTCAGCAACGTCTGGATGAAGGTGTCGCGCGGCGACATCGCTGACCGGTTCGACGCGATCAAGAAAATCTATCTCGACGTCACCCGCTCGACCAAAGACCAGATCGAGCGCGAAGCCATCATCCTCGATGCCTACCGCGACTTCCGCGGCGCGCTGAAACATGCCGAGGTTATGGCGCTCGAGGTGCTGAAGACGGCGGACGCGAAGCTCGAGGCCGCCAAGGCTACTCTCAACAAGGCGTCCGAAGCCGTTTCCGGTTTCGCTGGGACGGAGCCGTCGGAGCGCGCGAAGCTGGAACTCGCCCGCGACGAATACCTCCGCCAGATGCAGGACGAGGACAAGCGCTACCAGATCGCCAAGGATCTCTCGGACAACCTGACGATCAGCTACAACACGTCCGAGGTCATCATGGCCCGGCTGATGCAGACGACGAGTGCCAAGGAGCGCGTCTATGCCCAGGCGGTCAGCTTCTTCTCCACGAACGACAGCGTGCTGACGGCG
>CAZVMY010000452.1:0-2740 GCA_964628955.1 uncultured Methylocystis sp. | reverse complement strand
TACGACTTCGTCGGCGAAGACCGCGGCGTGCGCGGCGGCCTGTTGGGCGAGGACCAGTACGAGCGGCTCAAGCGTGAATTGGAGACGAGCTACCAGGGCACCGGCAATGCCGGCCGGCCGCTGCTGCTGGAAGGCGGGCTCGACTGGAAGGCCTTGTCGCTCTCCCCGAAGGAGATGGATTTCGTCGAGGCCAAGGCGGCCGCAGCGCGCGAGATCGCGCTGGCCTTCGGCGTGCCGCCGCTGCTCCTCGGGCTCCCCGGCGACAACACCTATGCCAATTATGCCGAGGGCAACCGCGCCTTCTGGCGCCAGACCGTGCTGCCGCTGGTCGGCCGCACGACCAAGAGCCTCGCGCAATGGCTGGCGCCGAGCTTCGGGCCGGGTCTCGTCATCGAGCCTGATCTCGACCGCCTCGAGGCGCTCGCCGCTGAGCGCGAGGCGCTCTGGCGCCGCGTCACGGCGGCGGATTTCCTCGCGGATGACGAGAAGCGCGAGGCGGTCGGCTACGGCCGACGGCCCACGAGACAGGCGACCGCGACATGACCAGCGCCCTCGACGCCCTCGTCACCCGGGCGGACATCGCCGACCTCGCGCTGCTCGT
The DNA here is from genome assembly GCA_964628955.1 of uncultured Methylocystis sp. GTDB lineage: Bacteria > Pseudomonadota > Alphaproteobacteria > Rhizobiales > Beijerinckiaceae > CAZVMY01. The sequence goes on along the minus strand of CAZVMY010000452.1, from coordinate 2,139 downwards.
CTGGGCGCTCGGCGCCTCCTCCGCCTGGCTCGTGACCTTTCGCGAGCTCGCCGCCGCCAACCGGCGCTTCGACGCCTTCGTGCGCGAGCTCGCCCGTTTCAACCAGCGCTTCGAGGAGGCGTCCGATGATTGCTCGCAAGCCTGAGGTCCTGCGTCTTTCGGGACGTCCACCCGCCGTTCGGGCCGACATGCCGGCCAATGCGCCGGCGCCCGAGACGAAGGCCGGCGAACCGGCCGCCGGCGTGATCCGTCGCTTCTTCCATCTGCTGGAACGCCTCGGCAGGAGCGGGCAGGGAGGACGCGACCGATGAGCGGGCGCTTTCAGCCGGGCCGCGCGGACGAGGTGAAATACGGCGGCGAGCCGCTGTCCGTGGTTGGTGTCGACGGCATGTTCGAGGGCTACGCCAGCCTGTTCGGGGTGGTCGACCTCGGCCGCGACGTCGTGACGGCGGGTGCCTTCGCGGAAAGCCTAGCACGGCGTGGCGCCCGCGGCGTCAAGCTGCTGTGGCAGCACGACCCGGCCGAGCCTATCGGCACTTGGGATGGTCTGACCGAGGACGAGCGAGGCCTGTTCGTGCGCGGCCGGCTCGATCTCGGCGTGGCCCGCGCCCGCGAGGTCCACGCGCTGATGAAGTCGGGCGCCGTCGATGGCCTGTCCATCGGCTTTCGCACCGTGCGGAGCCGGCGCGATGCCGGCGGGATTCGCCGGATCGAGAAGCTCGACCTGTGGGAGGTCTCGGTCGTGACCTTTCCGATGCTCCCCGATGCCCGCGTCCGCGCCGTCAAGCGCCAGCCCGCATCGGCCCGCGAGGCCGAACTCGCCGACGCCATCCGCCGCGCGGCCAGAATGCTCGCCCGGCCCTTCCCGCACCACACCTGAAAGGACGAGACCATGACCCTGCTTCTGCCGGCGTCGCCGGAAACGAAAAGCCATGCGCCCGACGTGGTCGCAGCCTTCGAGGACTTCAACCGCGCCTTCGAGGCGTTCCGCGAAACGAACGACCGGCGCCTCGGCGAGGTCGAGACCCGGCTCTCCGCCGATGTGCTGACGGAGGAAAAGCTTGCCCGCATCGACCATGCGCTCGACGAGACGAAAGCACGGCTGGACGGGCTGGTGCTGCGGGCACGGCGTCCGCATCTCGGCAGCGAGGCCGAGGCGCCCGTCCGACCCGACGAGCACAAGGCGGCGTTCGCGGCCTATGTCCGGTCCGGCGAGAGCGCCGGCCTGAAGCGCCTCGAAGAGAAGGCGCTGTCGGCCGGCTCCGGCCCTGACGGCGGCTTCCTCGTGCCGCAGCCGCAGGAGCGCGAACTTCTGCGCCGGCTGGCGCTGATCTCGCCGATCCGGGCGCTGGCGACGGTGCGCACCTCGTCGACCGGGCAGCTCAAGCGCGCCTTCTCCACGACCGGTCCGGCCACCGGCTGGGTCGCCGAGACGGACGCCCGGCCTCAGACCGCGAGCCAGCTCATCGCCGATCTCACCATCCAGGCGATGGAGATCTACGCGATGCCGTCCGCGACGCAGACCATGCTCGACGACGCCGCGATCGACGTCGAGCAATGGATTTCCGACGAGGTGGAGACCGTGTTCGCCGAGCGCGAGGGCCAGGCCTTCGTCGCCGGAGACGGGGTTGCCCGGCCGAGAGGATTCCTGTCCTATACCAAGGTCGCCAACGCGGCCTGGACTCCCGACCGCACCGGCTACATCGCGACCGGCGTCGCCGGCGGCTTCCCGGCCGCCAATCCGTCGGACGTGCTGTTCGATCTGGTCTATGCGCTGAAGGGCGGCTTCCGCCAGAACGCGACCTTCATCGCCAACCGCCCGACCCAGTCGGCGATCCGCAAGTTCAAGGATTCGCAGGGCAATTACCTCTGGCTGCCGCCGACCGCGCCCGGCATGACCGCGACCCTGATGACCTTCCCGGTCGTCGAGAGCGAGGACATGCCCGTGATCGCGACGGACAGCTTCTCACTGGCCTTCGGCGATTTCCGGCGCGGTTATCTGGTGGTCGACCGCGTCGGCATCCGCGTTCTGCGCGATCCCTACTCCGCCAAGCCCTATGTCCTCTTCTACACCACGAAACGCGTCGGCGGCGGCATCCAGGACTTCGACGCGATCAAGCTGCTGAAGTTCGGCGTGTC
>CAZVMY010000451.1:0-2741 GCA_964628955.1 uncultured Methylocystis sp. | reverse complement strand
CGGCTCGGACGAGCCGAAGCGCGGCAGCGTCGTGCGATAGGCCCGCATCAGGAATGCGGCTTCCACACCGTCGCCCTGCGATTGCTTGAGCGCCAGCGCCGCGAGCTCGGTGTCGTAGAGCGAGCCCTCGTTCATGACGCGGGCAACGGCGATGCCCATCTGGTTCTCGATCTGCGCGACCGAGAGTTCCGGGACGGACGGATCGCCGCGCCGGGTTTCGGCGACGAGATCATGCGTGGCGAGGATCGCGGCCTCGCCGCCTTTCACCGCGACATACATCAGACGGCTCCTGCAGGCGTCGGTGCAGCCGGCGATTCGATCGCCGTCGATCGCGGGACGGCCATCAGCTCCGCGCCCGACACGAGAAAGAGATCGATGCCGAGCGGATATCGGCGTGAGTTCATGGCTGCCTCCTGCCAGAACGTCTCGGGCAGGCCGGAGGGAGAAACCAGCCGCTCCGTCTCGATGCCCGGTCCGGTGAGCCGGACCACAGGGCCTCCCTGAAACCCGTCCACCAGCACGAAGACCGTTGCGGAGCGGTCCGGATAGCGATCCTCGCCAGGATGGAAATCTGCCAGCGAGACCCGATCGCCGGACTGCGCAGGATCGACCAGGGCGAACGCGGCCTCGGCGGTTTCGTCCGTCAGGCGCGCACCGGTATGGAACCGGAGCCAGTCGCCGGCTGCGCCCATCCGGCGTGCGGGGTCCAGAAAAAGCGGCGTGTCGTAATCGGCAAGCGTCAGCAGCGATACGGCCGCAGCACGAGGCAGATCGTCGGGTGCGCCGACGGCCTCGGCGAAGCGTACCACCGTGCCTGGTGCTGCCGTCGCGTCGAGGATGGCCCGGAAGGCCGCCTGCGCGCCGAAGACAGGATCGGCGAAGCCGGCTCCGATCGCCGGTCGTGCGGCATGAACGTGGGGCGAAAGCGATGCTGGCATGTCAGTCTCCCCTTACCATCGTGAAGAACTCCACCCGGGTTCGTGCCGCCTTGGCGGATGCGAGGCGACGGAGCGTCGCCTGCAGCCGGGCCAGTTCGTCGACCTTAGTGTGGATGGCGGAACCGGGCGCCGCCTCCTGGAGCAGGGCGTCGGCGATCGCCGAAAGCCGTGCGTGTTCCCGGTCGCGCTTCAAGGCATAGGCGAAGCCCATCGTGCCGCTGGGAAGACGGATGACGCAGCGCGTCATCGTCGCCTCGCCGAGGTTGAAGCGCGCGCCTGCACCGCCGGCGCGGCCTTCGATCATTACCGTGCCGATCTCCGGGGCTTTGAGTACGGCGTGCTCGGGTTCGGCCCCGTCGAGCAGTTCCGCCACGGCCGCGCGATCGCTGCGCGCGAGAATGGCCATCCATCGTTGCCTGGCGGCGATATCGTGCATTATGCCACCCCGTCGACCACGGATGTCATGGTGATGTCACAGAGGAACGCGCAGGGTTTGCAGGCCGGAGCGCGGCAAGAGAACGGCGACAGGCCGCACGAGACCCGACGCAAGAGACCTGACGTGTCCAACCCTGCCACTTGGTCCCCCTCGCCTGAACAACGTCTAGACATTACCGCTGTTCCATCGAAAGGTCTATACGTTTTTGATGACCTTTGCGTGACGCCCCCCCGCGTCGTCCTTTGGCCTGCAGCGCTCCCATGAGCGATCGGTTCGCGCCTGCCGTGACGAGTTCCGACGCGGAAGCAGCGGATGTCGGCGCGACGGGCCAGCCGGCCTGGCGTCGCATCGCCGAGGACCTCATGGAATCGATCGGTCGGGGTGAACCACCCGTCGGCGGCTCGCTGCCGACCGCCCTCGCCCTCGCCGAACGATACGGCGTTCACCGGCATACCGTCCGGCAGGCATTCCGGCATCTCCAGGACATCGGTCTCGTCTCGGTGGAACAGGGTCGCGGCACGTTCGTCATCGGCACGCGCCTGCCTTACCGGCTGGGCCGCAGGGTCCGCCTGCGGGAGAACCTCAGGGAAAGCGGCGCCTCGGTTCACGTCAGGCTTCTTGGCAGCGCGATCGCGCCCGGTTCCGACGAGGTCTCGACCGCGCTCGGCCTCGCCGTGGGCCAGCCTGTCGTTCAGGTGCGGACGCTGTCGCGCATCATGGGGCTGCCCAGCAGCATCAGCGTGGTGTCGCTCGATGCGTCGCGCTTCCCCGATTTCGCGCTTCGCCTCGAACGGTCGGGCAACTCGATCACTGCGGCTCTGCAATCCTGCGGCGTCGCAGACTACGTCCGTGTCTGGACCCGGATCACCGCGCGGCTGGCGCGTCCGGACGAACTCGAACTGCTGGAACGGTCGGCCGGGTTGGCCGTGCTCGAGACGCGTGCTCTCGATGGACTGGCCAGCGGTGAGCCCCTGAGCCACGTCGACACCGTGATCGTCGGAGACCGTCTCGAACTCGTGGTCGAGCACTGACGCCATCGAACCGTCACTGCGCCCGGGCGAAGCCGCGCAGCTTCATGCCCGCTCGCCGATGATGCCGCGGCGCAGGCGTCCCGAGATCCAGTCGATCAGCGTCACGGTGACGAGGATCATCAGGATCAGAAAGGACACCTGCTGCCATTCGAGCGTGCGGATCTGCTCGGCGAGATGCAGCCCGATGCCGCCGGCTCCCACGATGCCGATGATCGTGGAGGAGCGCGTGTTCGACTCGAAGTAATAGAGCACCTGGCTGGCGATCACGGGAAGCACCTGCGGGATCAGCCCGAAGCGGACCTGTTGCATCTCGCCACCACCGGCAGACGCGACGCC
>CAZVMY010000450.1:0-2752 GCA_964628955.1 uncultured Methylocystis sp. | reverse complement strand
GGCCCTGGACGAGTTCGGGCGGGGTGAGCGCCATCCATTGGTTCAGCAACAGATCCGCATAGTAGCTGCTTTTGAACATCTCGAGAAAGCGAAGCGTCGTGTCGCCGGTATTCTCGACATAGTGTCCCATGGCGAAGGGTACGTAGCCCACGTCTCCGGCCGCGAAATCGAACGTGCGTGGCGAACCCACCGCGCCGAAAACGCCCATGCGCGCGGTGCCCTCGATAAAGTACTGCCATTCGTCCGTATTGGGATGCCGGGTGCGAAACACCCCTTCTGCGGGTGCACAGCGCAACCGTGCCGCTCGCTCGGGCGCCCGACCTCAACGTCGTCGTCAATCATCGCCATCCGGAAGCCGCCCGCATCCGCATTTCGGCCGAGGAGCCGTTCGTGCTCGACGTGCAGCTGGTCTGAAAAGAACCCGGGATCGGCTGGCACGGGACAGGCTTGGTCATGACTGTCGCGATCGTAAGGAACCCTCACCACGGCTGCTGCGGCCACGCCTGCATCGCTGACGCCGCGATCCGCAACAGCTTCTCGCGGTCCGCGCCGTCGCGGGCGAGGGTCGACATACCCTGGATGACCGCCATGACGTGGCCCGCCAGCGCGTCGGCATCTGCCGCCGGGGGCAGCTCGCCCGCATCTTGGTCCCGCCGAATTCGCTGACCGAGATGCGTTTCGACCCGGCGGCGGATCACCGCCAGGGCTTGCCGGACGTCGTCGGCCGCCTCGGAGCAACTGATGGCCGCGCTCGCCAGTAGGCATCCGGCAGGCGTTTCCTCGCCGGTGAACCCGACCGCCGAGGCTTCCAGGAGCGCCCGGGCCGCATCATAGGCGCTGGCAGCCCGATCGATGAGGTCATGGGCCGTCACCGGACCACCGGTGTAACGCTCGACCACCGCGAAGAAGAGCCGCTTCTTGTCGCCGAAAGCGGCATAGATGCTAGGCGAAGTCACGCCCATGGCCGCCGTCAGATCGCTGAGCGATGTCGCCTCATAGCCTTGCCGCCAGAAGAGCAGCATGGCCTGGTTCAGCGCCGCGTCCCTGTTGAAGGAAAGCGGGCGTCCAGGCCTGCGACGCGCTGCAGACGAGACCTTTTTCATGTCGATCGATATGAAACACCTTGTGTTCGTTCACAAGAGCTGCGAGATGTTTCGTATCGATCGATAGGAAATATCATGTCCCTCTCCGACTACCGCACGCTCGGCCGCTCCGGCCTCGTGGTAAGTCCGCTCGCGCTCGGCACCATGACCTTTGGCTCGGCACGTTGGGGCACGAGAGAGGCGGACTCCCGCGCCGTTTTCAACGCTTATTTCGATGCCGGCGGTAACTTCGTCGACACCGCAGACGTCTACGCCGGCGGGCGCGGCGAGCAGATGGTCGGCACGTTCATCGCCGACCGCTCGCTCCGCGACGACGTCGTGCTGGCCACCAAGGCAGGGTTCGCCGCCGGGACGGGCCGTCTCGCGGGTGGCAATGGATCGAAGCACGTCCATGCGGCGTTGGAGGGTTCGCTCCGGCGGCTCCGGACGGACTACGTCGACCTCTACTGGCTCCATGTCTGGGATTCGGTGACGCCGGCCGAGGAACTGCTGCAGACGATGGCCGGTCTCGTGCGGGCCGGCAGGATCCGGTACTGGGGACTCTCCAACACGCCCGCATGGCTCGCATCAAAGCTCGCGACGCTCGCGGCGGCGCGGGGCCTGCCGGGGCCGATCGCCCTGCAATCTTTCTACTCGCTGGCGAACCGCGACGTCGAAGACGAGCACGTGCCGATGGCGCAGGCGTCCGGCCTCGGAATCGTCCCTTGGAGCCCGCTCGCATTCGGGCTCTTGACCGGCAAATACGACAGGGCGGCGGTTGAGGCCGCGTCACCCCGCGCTGCCGGCCTGCCGCGCGACACCGCGGGCACCGAAGAGGCGCGGCCTCGCGGCGGCAGGCGGCTCGACGGGGCGAACCCCTTCGGCGACACTCTGTTCACCGAGCGCAACTGGGCCATCCTCGACATGCTGGGACGGGTGGCACGGGAGACGGGCGAAAGCCACGCCCGCATCGCGCTCGCCTGGGTCCTCGGCCGTACCGGCGTCACGTCCACGTTGATGGGGGTCAGCGGGGCGGCACAGGTGCGCGACAACATCGGCGCACTCGACCTCTTAATCGGGCCAGAACACCTGGCCATGCTCGACGCCGCGAGCGCGCCCGATCCGCGCATACTCTACCGCCTTTTTACCCCGGCGCTCCGCCAGCAGGCCGTGTTCGGCGGCAGCTCCGTCCGACCGTGAACGAGGGCCCCATGGGCGCGGACGGCGCCAGGCCCGTCGGCCGGCGTGGCCGGTCAGGACAGCCGCCGTTGACAACCCGTCGTCTTCGCCACGACGTCAGCCTGCGGCGCCGATCCAAAGCCGTGCTTCGAACGCGCCGTCGTCGGTGTGCCGGAACGTGAGTGCCCCACCGTGCAGGCGGGCAATGCGCTCGACGATCGCAAGACCGAGGCCGGCGGAACGGCCCTTGTCAGGCCGGAGCTGCTGGAACGGCTGCAGAAGCCTCTCGACATCGTCCGGCGCGATACCGACGCCGTGGTCGCGCATCACGATGGTGACGCCGTCGCCGTCGAGACGGGTGTCCAGCCCGAAGGGCGGCTTGCCATGCCTGAGAGCGTTCTCGACGATGTTCGCGACAGCGCGCCCGAGCGCCAGCGGACGGACGGCGATCTCGGGCAGTTCGCCGGCATCGAACCGAAGCGCCACGCCGC
>CAZVMY010000449.1:0-2752 GCA_964628955.1 uncultured Methylocystis sp. | reverse complement strand
AGGCGCCGCTCACCGCACTGGCCGTCCAGGCTCTCGTGCGGCGGGCCATGGCGCGGTTCGGCCCGGATGCGCCCGAGGGGCTGTCGGAGGTGCTGATCGGCGACCGCACGACCGGCGATCTTCTCGTAGAGGATCGGCGGGTGGCGCTCGTGTCGGCGACGGGCTCGACGGCGATGGGCCGGCAGGTCGGGCCTAAGCTCGCGGCACGTTTCGCGCGCGCGATCCTCGAACTCGGCGGCAACAACGCCGCGATCGTGTGTTCCAGCGCCGATCTCGATCTGACGCTCCGCGGGGTGGCGTTCGCCGCGATCGGGACGGCCGGGCAGCGCTGCACGACGCTCAGGCGGCTATTCGTGCACGACAGCGTCTACGACAGGCTCCTGCCGCGGCTGAAGGCGGTCTTTGCCTCGGTCGCCATCGGCGATCCGCGCGTCCCGGGCACGCTGGTCGGCCCGCTGATCGACGAAGCCGCGTTCCACGGCATGGAAAAGGCACTGGCCGGCGCCCGCGTGCTCGGCGGAACGGTGCACGGGGGCGGCCGCGTGCCGGCCGACGGGGCTGCATTCTACGTCCGGCCCGCTCTGGTCGAGATGCCCAGCCAGGCCGGACCGGTGGCGCACGAGACCTTCGCGCCGATCCTCTACGTGATGCGCTGGCGCGACTTCGACGAAGTGATCCGCCTGCACAACGCGGTCGGCGCCGGACTGTCGTCGTCGATCTTCACGCTCGACCTGCGCGAAGCCGAGCGCTTCCTGTCCGTTGCGGGCTCGGATTGCGGCATCGCCAACGTGAACATTGGCCCGTCCGGCGCCGAGATCGGCGGAGCGTTCGGCGGCGAGAAGGAAACCGGCGGCGGACGGGAGGCCGGCTCGGACAGCTGGAAAGCCTACATGCGCCGCGCAACCAACACCATCAACTACGGCACGGCCTTGCCGCTGGCCCAGGGCGTGACCTTCGAGGTCGGAGGCTGACGCGCGCCTCCCGGAGGCGCGCGTCGTCGTCTGCTGCTCACATCTTGGGATAGCGCTTCTCGCGGCCTTCCCAGACCTCGAAGACGTAAGCCGCAACGGCGCCGTAGATCACGTGGCCGACGAAGCTCATGTAGGAGAGCGCGCCCGCGCCGGCATTGACCTCGCCGAGCAGGTAGAACGACAGGCCGCCGAGCGGCGCCATGATGCCGAGCGCGTTCAGCCAGGTGTAGTTGCCCCAACTGATCGCATCGGCGATGAGCGGGTCCTTGTTGATGAACCGCGTCGCGATAAGCCCGAGCACCGAGCAATAGAACACGAACATGAGTGACGCCTTGACCGTCCGCTCCGGATCGTCGGCAAGCGGCCACCAGAAATAGAGCCCGATCGTGAAGGTCACGAAGACGATGACGTCGAGCACGACGCCCCACTTCGGGACATAGCGCGAGATCGCGTAATACATCACCGGATAGCCGACGATGCCCACGACATAGTGAAGGAACTCGCGGACCCAGTAGTTCACGCCGATCCCGAAGTTGTGATTGAACAGGGCGTCGATCAGGCCGGCCGGTTCGAGCGGATAGCCGAGGACGCCCGCGGTCAGCAGACGGGCCCACAACTCCCAGACGAACAGGCCGGCGGCGCCGCCGGCGAAGAGCTTGATCAGCGTCGAAATCGATGGAATGGCGAATGATCGCGTGGCGGCGACGACGGTCATGACAGATGTCCTTCTCGGATCGGGTTACGGTTGGCGCGATCGTCTTCTGGCGGAGCCGGGTGACGACCGCATTGCACGCGACCGATATGTCATCTTGCACCGCAGCAGAGCGTGCGCAACCGCACCGGAGCATGTGTGATCGGGCTCCTTCGCGTTCACGGCCCTGCGATTCGAGCGTGAGCCGGGCCTCTCGTCGTGGTCTCCGTTGTCCTGTAGAACGCTGATGGATCATCGTTGCAGGAGCTTCCCATGACCGCTGTCCGCCCTCTTGCGGAGCCGAGCAAGGCGCCGAGCAAGACCACCTTCCAATGGCAGGATCCTTTCCTCCTCGACGAGCAGCTTTCCGAGGACGAGCGGATGATCCGCGACGTCGCGCGCGACTACGCGCAAGAGAAACTGCTGCCGCGGGTGACCGATGCCTATGCGAACGAGCGGACCGATCCCGCGATCTTCCGCGAGATGGGCGCGCTGGGTCTGCTCGGCCCGACGATCCCCACCGAATACGGCGGGGCGGGCGTGAACTACGTCTCCTATGGACTCGTCGCCCGGGAGATAGAGCGGGTCGATTCCGGCTATCGCTCGATGATGAGCGTGCAGTCCTCGCTCGGGATGTATCCGATCTATGCCTACGGCGACGAGACGCAGCGGAAGCGCTACCTGCCGAAGCTCGCCAGCGGTGAATGGATCGGCTGTTTCGGGCTGACGGAGCCCGACGCCGGCTCCGATCCGGGCGGCATGCGCACGCGCGCCGAGAAGACCGCGAAGGGCTACCGGCTCACCGGCTCCAAGATGTGGATCTCGAACTCGCCGATCGCCGACGTCTTCGTCGTCTGGGCCAAATCCGACGCCCACAAGGGCGAGATCCGCGGATTCGTGATCGAGAAGGGCATGGCCGGCCTCTCCGCGCCGAAGATCGAGGGTAAGCTGTCGCTGCGCGCCTCGATCACCGGCGAAATCGTCATGGACGGCGTCGAGGTGGGCGAGGAGGCGCTGCTGCCCAACGTCTCCGGTCTCAAGGGGCCGTTCGGCTGCCTCAACCGCGCGCGCTACGGCATCGCCTGGGGCG
>CAZVMY010000448.1:0-2760 GCA_964628955.1 uncultured Methylocystis sp. | reverse complement strand
TGGCGGCGGCCGGGGCAGGCCGCCCGCGGCCGCGGTCGCGGCGGCCGCGCCGGGCGGTCGGATCATCGGTCACGGGCTATCCCTCCACCAAGCCTCATCCTGAGGCGCGAGGCTAAGCCGAGCCTCGAAGGATGATCCAGCGTGCGCGACGATGCGCTCTTCGAGACATCCTTCGAGGCCCGTTTGCGCGGGCACCTCAAGATGAAGGTGGCATCGTGGACCGATGGCGATCATGCCCTCAACCTCAGACCATCCGGATCGTGGAACGGCTGTCCACGCAGGGTCGCCCGGCGTTCCGAGCCGAAGATCTCGATCGCGAACGTCTCGCCGTCGACCGCCAGCGCCGCCGGCACGTAGCCGACCGCGATGCTCTTCCCCACCCAGTGGCCGAAGCCGCCCGAGGTGACGTAGCCGACGGCCTCGCCGTCCTTGAGGATCGACTCGTATCCGACGACGTCGGCATCGTCGGCATCGACCTCCAGCACGACGAAGCGGCGCTTCGGCCCCGTGGCGCGCTCGGCCAGCGCGGCGCCACGGCCCACGAAATCCGGCTTGTCGAAATCGACGAAACGGTCGAGGCCGGTCTCGGCGGCGGTGTAATCCGGCCGGAAATCCTTCTGGAACGAGCCGTAGCCCTTCTCCAGCCTGAGCGAGGAGAGCGCACGTCCGCCGAAATGCGCGAGACCGAAATCGCGCCCGGCCTCCAGAAGCTCGTCATAGAGCGTTTCGTGGAAATCGGGCGTGACCCAGATCTCATAGCCGAGTTCGCCCGTGAACCCGGATCGGGAGACGATCGCGGGCGCGAGCCCGACCGAGGTCTCGCGCACGGCGAAGAAGCGGAAGGCGGAGTGAGAAAGATCATCCGGCATCAGCTGCTGCAAAAGATCGCGCGCGCGCGGTCCAGCCAGTGAGAAGCCGGTCAGCGTGGAGCCGAGGCTGCGAACGTGTACGTCGGCGGACGGCGTCTGCTGCCAGAACCAGCGCAGGTGGAAGACTTCCGCGAAACCCGAGCCGATCAGCAGGAACCGGTCTTCCGCGAGACAGGCGACCGAGAGGTCGCCGACGATTCGACCGGCAGGGTTCAGCATCGGCGCCAGCGTCATGCGCCCGGGCTTCGGCAACCGGCAGGCCAGCACGCGGTCGAGGAAGGCGCGTGCGCCGGCGCCTTCCACGGCATACTTTCCGTAGTTCGACGTCTCGTACAGGCCGACGGCGCTGCGGACGGCGATGCACTCGGCTTTGACGTGCGGAAAGGCCTCCGACCGGCGATAGGTCGGCGTTTCCTTCGGCTCGACGCCGTTCGGCGCGAACCAGAGCGCGCTTTCCAGTCCGTAGGCCGCGCCCATGACGGCGCCGGCCTCGATCAGCCTGTGGTAGATCGCCGTGCGCCGGGCCGGCCGCGCCTCCGGCAGTTCCTCGTTGGGGAAGGCCAGCCGAAAGCGCCGGCGGTAATTTTCGTGCACCTTCAGAGACGTGTACTTCGGCGTGGCGAAGGCCCCGAAGCGCGCCACGTCCATGGCCAGCATGTCGGCGCCCGGATCGCCGTCCTCCATCCAGCGCGAGAGAACCAGCCCGATGCCGCCGCCCTGGCTGAATCCCGCCATGACGGCGCAGGCCACCCAGAAATTCGGCAGGCCCCGGACGGGCCCGACCAGCGGATTGCCGTCCGGCGCGAAGGTGAAGGGGCCGTTGATCGACTTCTTGATTCCCGCCCGCCCGACCGCCGGGAAATGGCGGAAGCCCACTTCCAGCTCCGGCGCGATCCGGTCGAACTGGTCCGGCAAGAGCTGCATCGAGAAGTCGTCCGGCGTCCTCACCGGCGCCCAGGCAACGCAATCCTTCTCGTAGGTGCCGAGCAGCGCGCCCTTCCCCTCCTGGCGCACGTAGATCTCGCCGGAATAATCCGTGGTGTTGACGATCTCGACGTCGCGGTCGGCCAGTTCCGGCAGCGGCTCGGTGACGATGTAGTGGTGCTCCATGGCGAGAACCGGGAGTTCCAGCCCGACCATGCGGCCGATTTCGCGCGCCCAGAGCCCGCCGCAATTGACGACATGCTCGGCATGGATCGTCCCCTTGTCGGTGACGACGTCCCACGAATGGTCCGGGCGCTGATCGAGCGACAGCACGCGGGTGAAGCGCTCGATCCCGGCGCCCATGAGCTTCGCTGCGGCGGCATAGGCCTGCGTCGTGCCCCACGGATCGACGTGGCCGCCGTCCGCCCGCCAGAGCGCGCCGATGAAATGGCTGCCGTCGATCAGGCAGTTGCGATGGACGGCCTCCTCGACGGAGATCATCTGCGTCTCCATGCCGAGGTAGCGGGCACGCGAACAGATGAGATGGAGCGAATCCATCTCCCCCTGATTGGCGGCCAGCATCAGCCCGCCATTGTGATGGATGCCGCAGGACTGGCCGGTGAGCGCTTCCAGCTCGCGGTAGAGATCAATCGTGTACTTCTGCAGCCGGGAGACGTTGGCGTCGCCGTTGAACGTGTGCATACCGCCGGCGGCATGCCAGGTGGAGCCCGAGGTCAGCTCGCTCTTCTCGAGGAGGACGAGGTCCTTCCAGCCGATCTTCGCGAGGTGAAACAGCACGCTCGCGCCCACGACGCCGCCTCCGATGATGACGGCGCGCGCTTCGGTCTTCATATCGGGAAACCTCGGGAGGGCGGATGGTGGCGGGCGCCAAACTTTCGTGTTTGCGGCCGCCGGTCAATCCGCCGTGGCGGCCGCTTCCGGCTGGCAGTCGGCAGTCGGCAGTCGG
>CAZVMY010000447.1:2362-2762 GCA_964628955.1 uncultured Methylocystis sp. | reverse complement strand
GCTTCGCCGGCCCGCGCGTGATCGAGCAGACGATCCGCGAGAAGCTGCCCGAGGGTTTCCAGCGCGCGGAATACCTGCGTGATCACGGCATGGTCGACCTCGTGGTCCCGCGCCACGAGATGCGCGCAACCGTCGCGCGCCTCTGCAAGCTGCTGATGAAGCAGCCGGCTGCGGCCGCCGCCGACGAGCCCACGCCCGCCGTCGCCGCCTGACGCCACGCTCCGTCATGAACCAGTCCAGCGCCATCATGGCGCGCTTCATGGCGCTGCATCCCAAGAAGATCGACCTGTCGCTCGACCGGATGAAGGTCATCCTCGAACGTCTGGGTCATCCCGAGCGACGCCTGCCGCCGGTGATCCATGTCGCCGGCACCAACGGCAAGGGCTCGACGATCGCCTTC
>CAZVMY010000447.1:0-2352 GCA_964628955.1 uncultured Methylocystis sp. | reverse complement strand
CGTGCGCTTCCACGAGCGCATCCGGCTCGGCACCAGCGGCGCCGGTCAACTCGTCAGCGAGGACCAGCTCGTCCATGCTTTCACGCGCGCGGAAGCCGCGCAGGGCAGGGACCCGATCACGATCTTCGAGATCACGACCGCCGCGGCCTTCCTGTTGTTCGCCGAGCACCCGGCCGACGTCCTGCTGCTGGAGGTCGGGCTCGGCGGCACGTTCGACGCGACCAACGTGATCGACAGGCCCGCCGCATCGGTCATCACACCGGTCTCGCTCGATCATCTGGAGTTTCTCGGCACGGATGTCGCGTCGATCGCGCACTGGAAGGCGGGGATCATCAAGCGCGGCGCGCCGGTGATCATCGCGCCGCAGCCGGATGCCGCGCGCGAGGTGATCGAGTTCAGCGCCGCGCGCGCCGGCGCCGGGCCGGTGCTGATCGGCGGACAGGATTTCACGGTCCACGAGGAGCACGGCCGGCTCGTTTATCAGGACGACGGCGGCCTGCTCGATCTGCCGCTGCCGCGCCTGCCGGGCAGGCATCAGCACGTGAACGCGGGCACCGCGATCGCGACACTGCGCACGGTGATGGGCGCTGCGCTGGAGGCTTCGTCGATCGAATCCGGGCTGGTCTCGACCGATTGGCCGGCGCGGCTGCAGCGCCTGTCCGGCAACGCCATCGCGATGCTGCCACCGGGCTCCGAGGTCTGGCTCGACGGGGCGCACAACGAGGACGGCGGCCGCGTGCTGGCCAGCGCCGTCTCCGAGATGGGCGACCGCTCCGACCGGCCGCTGGTCATGATCGTCGGCATGCTCTCGACCAAGGATTGCGCGACGTTCTTCGCGTCGTTCAAGGGCCTCGTCCAACGCGTCCTGGCCGTGGGCATCAGCGGACAGGAGGCGGCCCGTCCGCCGGAGGAGATCGCGGCGGCGGCTCGGGCCATCGGTCTCGAAGCCGAGAGCTTCGCCAGTGTCGGCCAGGCACTGACACGGATCGCGCGGCACGACTGGACAGTCCCGCCCCGCGTTCTCATCGCAGGGTCGCTGTATTTCGCCGGCGAGGTCCTCGCCTACGACGGCTCGATCCCCCGCTGATGCCGACGACGTGACCGCTCCGTGGAGCGACTGGCGTTCCGATGCGTTCCTGTCGTGCGATATGGTCGGCAAGGCGAGGAGAGCACCGATGTCCGCACGTTCAGATCAGACTTTGCGCGCCGCGCGTCCTGCCGCCATGGTGGCCGGCGCCCTCGTCGCGGCGTGGCTGACGGGAGGAAACGCAATGGCACAGGCTCCGGCGCTGCCCGGTCCCGCCGTTCCCGACGCGCTTCGGCCGGCGGGGGCGGAGTTCGCGCAGACCGTATTCGCCCGCGGCGACCAGATCTACGAGTGCCGCGCCGGCGCCAGCGGTCCGGCCTGGACCTTCGTGGCGCCCGAGGCGACGCTCTACGACCGGGACGGCGGTACCGTCGTCGGCTCCCACGGCGCCGGGCCGTTCTGGCAGGCGAGCGACGGATCGCGTATCGTCGCGGCCGTGAGCGCACGCCAGAATGCGCCCAACGCCGCCGACATCCCCTGGCTGCTGCTGGAGGTGAAGGAAACCAGTGGCACCGGCACCTTCTCCCAGACGCGCTTCGTCCAGCGCCACGAAACCTCGGGCGGCATGGCGCCAGCCGACGGCTGCGACGCCTCGGGCGTCGGCCGCATGCTGCGGGTGCCGTACACCTCGAAATACTCGTTCTGGAACAAACTGCACGCCGGCTGACCGGGCCTCAGTGCGCCTCGTCCCAGTTCTGCGCGGCGCGCGCATCGACCTGGAGCGGAACGGCGAGTTGCGCGGCCGGATGCGGCGCGTCGATCATCACCTTGCGGATCACGGGCAGCGCCCGCTCGACCTCGTCGTCGGGCACCTGCAGCAGCATCTGCGCGCTGAGCCGAGCCTTCGCGAGTGCCGGCTCCATCCGCACCATCGCGCGGCGGATGACGTCGGCCGCCGAGCCCTGGATCGGCGCGTTGATCGCGGCGCGTTCGTTGAAGGCGCGCTCGGCCGGGTTCTTCGTGTTGATCTGCGGATAGTGGCATTTGCGCCCAAAGATCGTGGTCACGTAGCCCTGCGCGTGCGCGGCCTTCTTCGTGGCCTCCATGTAATCGCGGATGCCGGGAAAGCGCTCGAAATACTTGCGGATATAGGCACCGGCCTCCTCGCGGCCGATGCCGAGCTGGTTGGCGAGGCCGAAGGCCGAGATGCCGTAGATGATGCCGAAATTGATCGCCTTGGCGCGGCGGCGGACCTCGCTCGGCATGCCCTGCACGGGCACGCCGAACATTTCGGACGCCGTCATCGCATGGATGTCGATGCCGTC
>CAZVMY010000446.1:0-2773 GCA_964628955.1 uncultured Methylocystis sp. | reverse complement strand
GTTGAAGCCGTAGCGGACCTGGCGGAAAAGCGCCGGCCCGCGGGACTCGAGCCGAACCGCCAAGGCGACCAGCAGCATCACCGGCGACAGCAGCACGATCAGCGCCGCCGCCAGCACCCGGTCCTCGACCGCCTTGACCGCGATCTCCCAGTCGGTCAGTGGCTTGTCGAAAACGGCCAGGAACGGCACCGTGCCGATGAAGGAATAGGCACGCGCCTGCAGCTTCAGACGGCTGCCGTGCGCGCTGATGCGGATGTCGATCGGCAGTACCCAGAGCTTCTTCAGCAGGTGCAGGATGCGGCTTTCGGCCGATTGCGGCAGCGTGACGATCAGCAGGTCGATGCGCTGCTCGCGGCAGAAGTCGACCAGCTCGTCGAAGCGGCCGAGCTTGCGATAGCCGCCGACGGTCTCCGGCGAACGCTCGCCGTCGCGGTCGTCGAAGATGCCGAGGATGCGGATCGTGTCCGATCCGGCCTTCGAAAGGCGGTCGATCATGTCCGAGACGGCCGCTCCGCCGCCGACGATCACCGCGCGGCGGGCAAGCCGGCCCTCGCGGTTCCAGCGCCGGATCAGCCGCGCCACGAGGAGCCGCCCGAGCGTCAGAACGACGGCGGCCAGCGCCGCCCAGCCGAGAATCCAGGGCCTCGCCGTGACGGGATCGGCCCCGGCGACGAAGGCCGCGAACACGAGCGCGCCGAGCGCCAGCGCGAGCGCCGCCGCGATGCGGCCGAGCTGACGGCGGACGCCCGACAGCGCCGGTACGGTATAGCCCCAGAGCGGACGCAGGATCGCGGGAAAGAGCAGGGCGATGAGCGCGATCATCGCCGCGAGGAGCACCGTGGACGTCGGTGGCCGTGTGATGGCCGCGGCGCAGAGCCCTGTCGCCGCGACGACCCCGACGTCCCCGAGCAGCACGAAGCCGATCAGCCGGGGTTGCGAGATCAGCCGCTCCGGACGATCGAGGGTCGCCGGTCCGGCTTGTGCGGTCGGTCGACGTCCGCCCGCCTTTTCACCGAATGACACGCTCATCAAGGCACCGCGCCGCCGGCCAGATTTCGCGGCGGATACCCAGGTCTTAGCCGGGCGTGGTCGCCAAACCGTTAAGTGTCGGTCTGAAAGCGCGCCTCAGGGCGTGGCGGCTGCGTCCTTGCGGGCGTGGGCGAGGTAGAGTTCGCGGAGCCGGCGCGCGACCGGGCCGGGACGGCCATCGCCGATCGGCCGGCCGTCGATGCGCACCACCGGCAGCACGAAGCTGCCCGCGCTCGTCATGAACGCCTCGCGCGCGCCATAGGCTTCGTCCAGCAGGAACAGGCGCTCGTCGATGCCGACCCCGGTCTCGGCCATCAGAGCCGCGAGCGCCCGGCGGGTGCAGCCCGGCAGGATGCTTTGTGAGTTCGGGCGGGTGACGATCCGGCCGTCCTGGTCGACGATGAAGGCGGTCGACGAGCTACCTTCGGTGACGAACCCGTCCTCGACCATCCAGGCCTCATGACAGCCGGCGGCCGCCGCCTCCTGCTTCGCGAGGACCTGGGCGAGCAGCGCCACGCTCTTGATGTCGCGCCTTGCCCAGCGCAGGTCGGGGACGGCTCGCACGTCGACGCCCCTCTCGGCGAGTGGATTGTCGGCCAGCGCCTTCCTCTGCGTGAACATCACCAGCGAGGGTGCCGGGGTGGTGGGAAACGAGAAGTTCCGGACCGGCTCGGGTCCGCGCGTCACCTGGAGATAGATCAGCCCCTCGCCGAGGCCGGCGCGCGCGATCAGCTCGTCGTGGAGCGCTACGATGGCGTCGATCGGCAGCGGCAACGCGAGTCCGATCTCGCCGACCGAGCGCTCCAGCCGCGCCATGTGCAGGTCGTTGTCGACGGGCCTGCCGTCGATCACGGCGGTCACCTCGTAGATGCCGTCGGCGAACAGGAAGCCGCGGTCGAGAACGGAGATCCGGGCCTCCGCCAGCGGCGAAAAGCTCCCGTTCACGTAAGCGATCTCGGTCACGGCAGTCCTCCCCGGCGCGCGGCCTTGTCGGGCAGAGCGGCCGGCGCGTCAACGGTCATCCTTTCGCAGCAAGGCCGTTCGCCGGCGCTCGCGGGAAGCGAAAAGTCGTGTTACTCGAAGCCATTCGACAAGGAGCGTCCGGCGCGAAATGACCGGGCACCGTCCACGAACGATGCAGCAGGGAGATCAACCGATGACACTCGCCAGACGCCGCTTCCTCGGACTCGCCGCGGCCGGCGTGGCCATGCCCGCGCTCCTGCGCGAGGGCCACGCGCAGGCGCCCGAAGTCTCGCTGCGCATGCACCACTTCCTGCCGGCCGTGTCGAATGGCCATGCCAAGTTCCTCAAGCCATGGGCGGACAAGGTCACGGCCGACTCGAACGGACGGATCAAGATCGACATCTTTCCGTCCATGCAGCTCGGCGGCACGCCACCGCAGCTGTTCGACCAGGCGCGCGACGGCGTCGCCGACCTCGTCTGGACGCTGCCCGGCAACACGACCGGGCGCTTCCCGCGCATCGAGGTGTTCGAGCTGCCGTTCGTCGTCAACAAGCGCGCGATCGTCAATTCGCGTGCGCTGTCCGATTATGCCGACATGCATCTGGCGGAGGAATTCCGCGAGGTGAAGCCGATCTGCTTCTGGGCCCACGACCACGGCCTGATCCACTCCAGCCGGACCGTTAAGTCGCTCGACGACCTCAAGGGGCTGAAGCTGCGCTTTCCGACACGCCTCGCCGGCGAGGCGCTCAAGGCGCTCGGCGTCAACGCGATCGGCATGCCC
>CAZVMY010000445.1:0-2787 GCA_964628955.1 uncultured Methylocystis sp. | reverse complement strand
CCCAGAACACGTCGCCGGGGCCGACCCCGTAGAGGTTCTGCATCGACCAGTGCAGCGCGACCATATGACCGCCCGTGTCACGGACCACGCCCTTGGGCTGGCCCGTCGTGCCGGACGTGTAGAGGACATAGAGCGGATCGGTCGCCCGTACGGGCACGCAGGGGCTGGCCGCTCCCGCATCGAGACGCGCCGCAGCCGCCTCGTGCTCCGCATCCCACTCGAAGTCACGGCCCGCAACCAGATCGGCGCGAAGCTGCGGCCGTTGCAGCACGATGCAGGTTGCGGGCGGCGCGGCCGACGATCGGATCGCCTCGTCGAGCAGCGGCTTGTAGGGCACGACGCGCGCCGGCTCGATGCCGCAGGAGCCGGCGAGGACGACCTTCGGCCGGCAATCGTCAATCCGGGTCGCGAGTTCCCGCGCGGCGAAACCGCCGAACACCACGGAATGCACCGCACCGAGCCGGGCGGTCGCCAGCATCGCGACGACGGCCTCCGGCACCATCGGCATGTAGATCAGCACGACGTCGCCCTTGCCCACGCCATGGGCAGCGAGCATCAGCGCCACGGTTTCGGTCTCGCGCTTCAACTCGGCATAGGTGAGGGCCCGGACGGCGCCGGTCACGGGGCTGTCGTGAACGAGCGCGGCCTGGCCGCCGCGGCCTGCGGCCACATGCCGGTCGACTGCATTGAAGCAGGTATTGGTCACACCGTCGGCATACCAGCGCCCATAGACCCCGGCCGCCCCGTCGAACGTGACGGATGGTGATTCGATCCAGTCGATTCGCGCCGCCTCGGCAGCCCAGAACCCGAGCGGGTCGTCCCGCCAGCGGCGATAGGTGCCGTGATAGCGACTCATGGCGTCTCCCCGGGGCAATTTCACCCCGCCGTTTCGGTTTTCAGCCTGCCCGACAGTCTTGGCAACCCGAGGCCCGCTTATTCTTTGGATGGATGGCCCGCCCATCTCATCCAACACTTGATGTGTCGGACCCAGCGTGTTGTCGTCGAAGACCCAAGACGACGTCGCGGTCCCATGAGCGATTCCGCATGAGCGATCCCGTACCGTTCGATCCGCTCGGTCCGGCCCTCGCCCGGCTGAGCCAGGCCCTCGACCTGCTCGAAGCCGCCGCCCAGCGCCATCTGTCGGCGGAAACGTCCCGCGGCGATCTCGCTGCTGAGCTGATGCTGATGCGCGAAGATCGGCAGCGCCTGGCGGACCTCCTCGACACGGCCGTCGCGCGCGGACGGCACCTCGAAATCACCTGTGACGAGGTGACCGAACGGATCGACCGCGTCGTCGCCACCATCCGCGACGTGATCGCGGAGAACGCCTGACCATGGGTCACGTCAGCGTCACCATCGACGGCAAGCTCTATCGTATGGCCTGCGAGGACGGCGAGGAGGCTCATCTCATCGGTCTCGCCGGGTATCTCGACCGGCGCGTCGGCGAGCTGCGCAGCTCGTTCGGCGAGATCGGCGACATGCGGCTCGTCGTCATGGCAGCGGTCACGATCACCGACGAACTCGGCGAATTGCGAAAACGGATCACGCTACTGGAGGAGGAGGCGTCCCGCCGCGCGGCCGACGAAGCGCAGACGGTGGAGGCGAGACGCCGTCACGATCTCGACCTCGCCGCGATCCTCGACCGGCTCGGCGATCGCGTCACCGGCCTGGCGCACCTGCTGTCCGGTCAGCGACCCGACGCGACCTGACGGGTTTCGGTCGATTCAGGCCCCTTTCCAACGCAGCCCCTTTCCCTCGTGGCGCAGAATGCCTAGCTTGCAGGTGCGGTGCTGCGAGGTGCGTCAGGAGACACGTATCCCCGGGGCCTTATCGATCCGAACGGGAGCTGTCCCTGACCAGGCCCCTGGGCCTGGACACACGGCGCCCACCTACTCTGTAGGTTTCCCGGGATCGATACTCCAACGGCCATCGTGGCTCCGCACTGGAATGTCGATGAGCCTGCACGCGCAAAGTCCTGTCGGAAGTACGATCGTGGCCGAGAAGTTCGCATTGCGAACCGCAATGCGCGAGCGACGCGCCGCGGTTCCGGAAGCCGTGCGCCAGCTGGCCGCGACGAGCCTGGCGGGGGCCGCCGACGCAGTCATGGACCGTGCTCTCGATGGGCCCATCGCGGGCTACTGGCCGACGCGCAGCGAGATCGACGTGCGCCCGCTGCTCACCGCGCTGTCGGGACGCGGGCGAACGATCGCCCTGCCGGTCACGGCCATGCCGACGTTGCTGTTCCGCCGCCATGTGGATGGGAAGTCGCTCGAGCAGGCCCGCTTCGGGCTGCTGGAGCCGCCGTCCTCCGCCGAACTCGTCACACCGGGAACCCTGCTCGTACCGCTGCTCGCGTTCGACCGGCGAGGCGGACGGCTCGGATACGGCGCCGGTCATTACGACACGGCCATCGCGATGCTGCGCCGTCACGGCAGGATCGTGACGATCGGCGTCGCCTTTGCCGTTCAGGAAGTCCCGTCCGTGCCGCGCGAAGCGCACGACGTCGATCTCGACCACATCCTGACCGAACGCGGGCTGATGCCGGGCGAGCGGACGGGAACGGGTGCCTGATGCGGTTGCTGTTTCTCGGCGACGTCGTCGGCAGGCCTGGCCGGACCGCGATCGCCACACGGCTGCCGGAGCTGCGTCAGCGCTGGCAACTCGATTGCGTGGTCGTGAACGCGGAGAACTCAGCCGGCGGCTTCGGCATCACCGAAGAAATCTATCGCGAACTGACCGACGCCGGCGCCGATGCGCTGACGCTCGGCAACCACGCCTGGGACCAGC
>CAZVMY010000444.1:0-2793 GCA_964628955.1 uncultured Methylocystis sp. | reverse complement strand
AAGACGAGCGCCACGTTGTTCTGGTAGGCCCAGGGCAGGATGCCGTCCTTGAACTCGGTGACCTGCTTGCCGTCCTTGAGCACGATCGCGTCCTTGCCGACGAGGTCGATGCGCGAGACGTGGCTGTCGAGGTTGATGCGGACGCAGGGCCAGTTCAGCCGGGCGGCGACCTGCTCGATATGCGTCGACTTGCCGGTGCCGTGGTAGCCCTGGATCATGACGCGCCGGTTGCGCGCGAAGCCGGCGAGGATGGCGAGCGTGGTGTCGCGATCGAACAGGTAATCGGCGTCGACGTCCGGCACGTGCGCCTCCGGCCGCGAATACGCGGGGACCTCGAGATCGCTGTCGATCGCGAAGAGCTGGCGCACGGACACCTTCATGTCCGGCAGATTGTTCGACTCGAAGTGGGGCGTCTGGGCAGCGCTCGTCATCAATCCTCCAGCCGGGCGGCCGCGCAGGCTACCCGGAAAACCCTTGTCAGCAACGTCCGGTCGCCTCGCCGTAGGCGAAGCATCGTGCATCGCAGGACGTCGATCAGACAGGCGCCGTGGCGCCAAGCAAATATCGGAGCAAACACCATGTGCCGCCCCGCATTTCGGGCACCGCCGTCCGCCGCAAGCGACCACCCCGCCACGCGGGGCATCACCAGGTTCAGGTCAGCCCGGCTAACTTCAGCGTATTATAGGCGTTGATGATCTCACGCAATTTGTCTTCGCGGGAGCGATCGCCGCCGTTCGCGTCGGGGTGCAGGCGTTTGACGAGTTCCTTGTAGCGGGTCCGGATGGTCTGTGCATCCGCAGACGGCTCGAGGTCGAGCGTCTCCAGCGCCTTGGCTGCTAGTTTGCCGACCGTGCGTCTGGGCGGCTCCGGTGCCGCGCGAGGCTTGGTCCGACCGGCCTGCTCGAAAAGGTCGAAGGGATCGACATAGGCGGGTCCGGGCGGCTTGGCGTTGACGCCGATCGTCCAGGTGGGCCGGTGGCCGACCACCGCCTCCTTCTGGAACCGTGCGACCGCATCGTCGCTCATGCCGTCGAAATAGTTGTAGGACTTGTTGTATTCCTGCACGTGGGCCAGGCAGAAGCGAAAGTACTGGCCTTCGCGGTTGCGTCCCTTTGGCGCCCGGAACTCGCCCGGCCGTGCGCATCCGGGATGCTGGCACGCAGGCGCCTCGCGCTGCCGTGCTTCCGCCTCCTCCGTCCGGATGCGTACGCGGTCGAAAAGGGGTGAGTTCAGATCCATGGGGCGTAAGGTATGGGTCTTCTCGGACGTAACGACAAGACGGTTGCCGTCGCACCTGACGACGCCGCGGCCATCTCGAGAGGAGAATCCTGACGATGTCTGATGGGTCCATGCGCGAGCGGATCGCGCGCAAGCTCGCACTCGCGTTCACGCCGTCTAACCTCGAGGTGCTCGACGAAAGCGCATCCCATGCCGGGCATGCCGGCGCGCGGCCCGGCGGTGAGACGCACTTTCGCGTGAGGATCGCGAGCCCCGACTTCGGCGGGCTCAGCCGGGTGGAAATTCATCGCAGGATCAACGCGCAGCTCGCCGACGAGTTCGCGGCCGGCCTGCATGCGCTGGCCATTGAGGCGCGGGCCGCGGCCTGAACGGGATCGTCAGGCTGGCCGCGTTGGCGCACGCAGGTAGACGGCCAGGCTCGCGGCCAGCAGCGCCGCGAAGCCGAGGTGCAGATCGGAGAAGACGGCCGCGGCCGCGCGGCCGGCCTCCTGACCCGAGGCTATGAACCAGCCGGAGCCCGCCTGGATGGCGGCCGCGCCCGCGATGAAGAAGAAGTTCATGAACGTCATGCCGCGGCCGATCAGGTGCGGCGGAAAGAACAGCCGCGCGTGCGCCATGAGGATGGCGTAGCTGAACCCCGCGAGGCCGATCGCGGCGAACAGCGCCGTCGCGACGGTCGAAGACACGTGCCCGGCGACCGCGAGGACGACGAAGAGCGCGGCCACGACGCCGGTGCTCAGCGCGACGGTCCGTTTGGGGCCGCCCAGCCGCTTCTCCGCCGATCCGAACACGAATGCCCCGGCGGTCATCGCGACGGCCATCAGCAGCGCAGCTTCACCCTGCGCGGCCCGGTCCGACCCGGTCACGTCGCCAAGGAACGGCGCGACCCAAAGGCCGCGGGTCGTCGCAAGGATGGCGTAGCTCGTGAACGTGATCGGGGCGAGCAGCCAGAAGGCGCGGATCGTCATGATCTGCCGGAGCCCGGCGATCAGCCCCTCGCCGGCGGAGCCCTGGCCATCGACGCGTGCGGGATCGCGGATCAGCCAGACCGCGAGCGCGAGCGCGAGCAGAAAGCCCGCGGCGAGCACCAGCATCGTCGGGCGCCAGCCGAATGCGTCGGCAGCCCTGCCGAGCGGGGCGGCGCCAAGCAGGTTGCCGATCGAGCCAAATCCGACGAACAGCGACGCGACCGCCGCGAAGCGTTCGGGCGGGTTTTCGCGGGCGAACAGGTAGAGAGCGGCCATGAAGATCGGCGAGCAGCCGATACCGATCAGCGCCATCGCGAGGCCCGCGCCCTGCGGCCCCTCCGCCGTTGCGAAGAGAACCGCGCCGGCGACGCCGACGGCCATCAGCGAGCCGACGGTCAGCCTCGCGCCGAGGCGGTCCAGAGCCCAGCCGACGGGGAACTGCATCAGGGCGAAGGTCACGAACCACGCCGCGCTGATGAAGCCCAGCTCGCGAGGGCCGATGGCGAGGTCGCTCATCACCGGCGTGGCGATGACGCTCAGGAACGAACGGTAGAAGATCGAGAGGACGTAACCGAGAAAGAGGGCG
>CAZVMY010000443.1:0-2793 GCA_964628955.1 uncultured Methylocystis sp. | reverse complement strand
GCGATCGTCGGCACACCGGCGGCTCTGGCGCTCGTGGCCGGCGATGCGCTCGGATTGCCGGATCTGGTGACGGCGGGGCTCGCGCTGTCCGTGCTGGTCGCCTCGACCGGCGCCTTCCACGAGGACGGGCTGGCCGATACCGCCGACGGGCTCGGCGGCGGTGCGACGCCGGAGCGCAGGCTCGACATCATGAAGGACAGCCGCATCGGCACGTATGGTGCGGCGGCGCTGGGTCTGGCGCTGCTGCTGCGCGCGGGCTGTCTCGCGGGCCTTCTGGAAACGCTGGGCGGCTGGCCCGCCGCGGCCTGCCTGATCGGCGCTTCGGCGCTGTCGCGAGCGCTCGGCCTGCTGCCTCTGGCGCTGTTGCCGCCGGCGCGCCCGGGCGGCTTCTCGGCCGGGGTCGGACGGCCGACCGCGGCGACCATGGCGATCGCGCTCGGCGGCGGCGGCACGATTGCTGCGCTTCTCATCGTCGCAGGCGGTCTGCCGTTGGCGGCGGCGCTGCTGGGCGGCGCCCTCGCGACGCTGCCCGCGTTCGCGCTCCTCGGCCTCGCGGGCCGGCTGATCGGCGGGCAGACCGGCGACATCGCCGGCGCGACGCAACAGGGCGCGGAGATTGCCTTCCTGTGCGGGCTGCTTATCTACGCTGGCGACGCCTGACGTCGCCGCCCGAAGCCGAGCAAGCAACCCGTGCCCGCCATCGACTCGCCCTGCACCAACGTCTGCGTCCTGCATCGTCGCCAGGACATCTGCATCGGCTGCGGACGCACCGCGGCGGAGATCGGCAGCTGGCTGGCGATGAGTGCCGCGCAGAGAACCGCCGTGATGGCGCTGCTCCCGGAGAGGCTGCGCACACTGACGCGGCGCCGGCCCGCGCCCGAAGGCGGTCGATGAACGGCGCAGCCCTCCTCTTCATCGTCCTCGCCCTCGCCGCTATCGGCTACGTGGCGTTCACCGGCTCGGAGACCCTGCGCGGCGGCGACATGACGCTCGTCATCCAGGTGCTGATCGGGCTCACGGCCGTCGCGATCGTCGGCGGCGGGCTGTTCGGTCGCGGCCGCCGGGAGTTCGCGCGGAGCCTTCTGAGCCTCGCCGCATGGCTCGCGATCGCGCTCGTCCTCGTCGCGGGCTATGCCTACCGCTTCGAGGCCGCGGATGTGTTCAATCGCGTGGCGGGGAGCGTCGTGCCGGGCTTCACCGTCACGGGGCGCGGCGGAGAGGTCACGATCTCGCGATCCTCCAGCGGCGGCTTCATCGTCCGCGGCCTCGCCAACGACATGCCGACGCGCTTCATCTTCGACACCGGCGCCTCGACCGTAGTGCTCAAGGCCGACGACGCCGAACGGCTCGGCATCCGGGTTCGGGAGAGCGACTTCACCGTCGGCGTCTCGACCGCAAACGGCCGCACCCGCGCGGCACCCGTCATGCTGGACGAACTGACCATCGGCGGCATTACCGAACGGCGCGTGCCGGCCCTGGTCGCGCGGCCCGGCGCACTCGGCGAGAACCTGCTCGGCATGACCTTCCTCGAACGACTTGCATCCTACGAGGTGCGCGGCGACCGGCTTATCATGCGCGGACGGGGTATCTGAGCACCCGACCGGGCGTGCTCAGTCCTCGAAGCCCGGCCTGGCGTCGAGCCGCATCAGCGTCGCCGTCATCAGCGCGATGGTGGTCGCGCGGCCCCCCTCGACCGCCTCCACCTCGCCCTGGGTGACGGTGAGCGTCCGTCCCGCCCGCATGACGCGGCCGGTCGCGCGGAAGAGATCGCCCTTCGCCGGCGCCATCAGGTTCACCTTGAACTCGACCGTGAGCACTGCCGATCCCGTCGGCATCGTGGTCAGCGCCGCGTAGCCGCAGGCCGAATCGACGATGGTCGATACGACGCCGGCGTGCAGGAAGCCATGCTGCTGGCAGATATGCGTCGCATAGGGCAGCACGATCACGACCCGGCCGGGCGCTGCGCTTTCCAGCCTGGCGCCCAGCGTCGTCATGATGCTCTGCCGCCCGAAGCTCAGGGCGATCCGGCCGTGGATCTCGGTGCTCAGGCTGCAACCTCGCTGAACGCCGGCAAGGCGGCGGTCCGGTCGCCGACCAAGGCAAGGGCGTCGCGCAGCACGGCGATGCCGGCGCCGGGCTTCACGCCTTCCATGGCCAGATGCCGCCGGAACAGACGCGCGCCGGGCCGGCCAGGGAACAGCCCCATCATGTGCCGCGTAACGGCGTGGAGCCGGCCGCCAGCCGCGAGATGGCGCTCGACGTAGGGCACCAGCGCCTCGATCGCCGCGAAGGCATTCCCGGCGGGCGGCGCCTCGCCGAACAGCTCCGGATCGACGTCGAGCAGGATTTCCGGCGTCTGATAGGCTGCCCGGCCGAGCATGACGCCGTCCACATGCGCGAGATGCGTCTTCGCGCCGTCGAGATCGACGATTGCGCCGTTGATGACGACCGGCAGCGCCGGATACGCCCGCTTCAGCCGATGCACCAGCGCGTGGTCGAGCGGCGGCACCTCGCGGTTTTCCTTGGGGCTCAGCCCCTGGAGCCAGGCCTTGCGGGCATGGACGATCAGGCCGTCCACGCCGGCCGCGACGACGGCGCCGGCAAAGCCGAACAACGTCTCCTCGGGGTCCTGATCGTCGACGCCGATCCGGCATTTCACCGTCACCGGCACGCGGACGGCCGCCTTCATGGCCGCGACGGACGCCGCGACGCGTTCCGGCTCGCGCATCAGGCCGGCGCCGAAATGGCCACCCTGCACCCGGTCCGACGGGCAGCCGCAGTTGAGGGTGTTCT
>CAZVMY010000442.1:0-2796 GCA_964628955.1 uncultured Methylocystis sp. | reverse complement strand
GCGCTCGGCACCGGCATCCTGGTCAATCCGGCGCTGGGTGGCGTCGGTATCCCCGACTATGTGTCGAAGCCGGGAGAACTTGCCGTCGCGGCCTACGAGTTCGGCCCGGCCATGACCGCGCAAGTCAAGGCGGTTCTCCTGACCATCGTCTGGTCGGGCGTCGGGTCGGCGATCATCTACAAGCTGGTTGACGTCATCGTCGGCCTGCGCGTCGGCACCGAGCAGGAGCGCGAGGGCCTCGACATCGCCGAGCACGGCGAGCGCGCGTATCACGCCTGACGCGCCATCGGGGTCCGGTTCCGGCCGGGCCCCGCCAGTCGCTGCCTGACGAACGCTTCAGACGGACAGCCGGGAACGAAGCTCACCGGCGCCCATTCTTCTCCACGGTAGTTCCTCCCCGACTGGCGGGCCGGCAACGGCCCGCCATTTTTTGCGTCGTTCTCCGTTCCGACCGTCCGCTTAACGCTGGCTCAAGGTTAAGCCTGTCGTAACCGGCGGCGGCTACGGTCAGCCCGTGCAGGATGGTTCCCGTCCGCACCCTGCGTTGCGTGCGTGTAACGAGTTTCCCCGATGCGAACGACGCGAACGGGCCTGCCGCCCGCCGATCTGATCCCGGACGCGTTGCGGGCGTATCTCCTGCGCCGCGCGGCGGAGGTCGCCGGATTGGCACTTCTCGCGCTCGTCATTGCCACCGCCCTGGCACTCGCCAGCTGGTCGGTGCGCGACCCCAGCATCAACCATGCGGCCGACGGCCCGATCCGCAACCTCATGGGGCTGCCGGGCTCGCTGGTCTCCGACCTGATGATGCAACTGATCGGTCTGGCCGGCATCGCGCTTCTCGGGCCGCTCGCAGCCTGGGGCTGGCGCCTCGCCCGGCGCCGCGCGCTTCCCAACTGGCCCTCACGGCTCGCAGCCCTGCTGCTCGGGACCGGATCGGCCGCGGTCGTGGCGGCAGCCTTGCCGCAAACGGACCGGTGGCCGTTGCCGACCGGGTTGGGGGGCGCCGTCGGCGACGGCCTCATGCATCTGGCCGCGACCCCTTTCGGCGGCGGCATCGCTCAACTCGTCGTCGCGGGCACTGCATTTCTGGTCTGTCTGTTCGCGCTGCATCACGCCGTAGCCGACGGCCGCTCGGACCCCGTCCCGGCACGCGCTCGCCGCCAGGGCCGGGATATGGACGGATCGGCCGACGACGAACCGGGTTTCGCTTTGGTCGCGGTCGGTGCCATCGTCCATGGCGCTGCGGCGTTCGGCGCCGGTCTCCGTCGGGTCGTCCGCTTCGTCGGCCGGCGTGGTGCACCCGCGATTGCGGCGCGTGCCCGGTCACTCGCCGAGGAAGTCACCCGCACCGATCAGTCGGCGATCGCGGGCCGGGTCCGCATAGAACCGCGGCTCGATCGGGCCCCTGCACCCAGCTATCGAGCGGCTGGCGCCCCGATCCCGCCGCCGGCCACCGCGATGCGACTCGTGCAGGCGCCGGAACCCGCGCCGCCCCGCTCCGCCGATCGGCCGGGCTACGCGATCGCAGTCGCAAACCTTCAGGAGATGGCGCGGCGGCGGCTCGGCCTGAAGAATGCCGCCCCGAGGGACCTTTCGGACGGTGAAGCCGCGGTAGAGGACGGCAGTGCCGCAACGACGGGCGAACCAAGCGAGCCGACGAGCTCGACGAGCGAGACCACGACGAGCCAGTCCACGACGAGCCAGACGGTGGCGCGGTCCGAGCAGGCACCGCTCGTCTCCGGTCCGCCCGCGACCGTTCGCGCCAGTCGCCGCGCCGGCGTCGAGGCCCAGCCCTCGCTGTTCGACGAAGGCCGCTACCAGCTTCCACCGCTCGCTCTGCTCGCCGAGCCGAAGCGGCCGACCGGCGCGACCATCTCGCACGATGCCCTGGAGCAGAACGCACGTCTGCTGGAGGGGGTTCTGGAAGATTTCGGCGTACGCGGCGAGATCATCAATGTCCGGCCCGGCCCGGTCGTGACGCTCTACGAGCTCGAGCCGGCGCCGGGCGTCAAGTCCTCCCGCGTCATCGGGCTCGCCGACGACATCGCCCGATCGATGAGCGCCATATCCTGCCGCGTCGCCGTCGTTCCCGGCCGGAACGCCATCGGGATCGAACTGCCGAACCAGCGTCGCGAGATGGTCTATTTCCGCGAACTGATCGGCTCGGAGGACTTCGACAAGAGCCGCTTCCGGCTGGCGCTGGCGCTGGGCAAGACGATCGGCGGTGAGCCGGTGATCGCCGAGCTCGCCAAGATGCCGCATCTGCTCGTGGCAGGCACTACGGGCTCGGGCAAGTCCGTGGCGATCAACACCATGATCCTCAGCCTGCTGTACCGGCTGACGCCGGAACAGTGCCGGCTGATCATGATCGATCCCAAGATGCTGGAGCTGTCGGTCTACGACGGCATTCCGCACCTGCTCTCCCCCGTCGTGACCGACCCCAAGAAAGCGATCATCGCGCTGAAATGGGCGGTGCGGGAGATGGAGGACCGCTATCGCAAGATGTCTCGGCTGGGCGTGCGGAACATCGATGGCTTCAACGCCCGCGTTCAGGAGGCGAAGGCCGCCGGCGAGACGCTCAGCCGGACCGTCGACAGCGGTTTCGATCCAGAGACGGGCGAGATCATCCAGTCCACCGAGGAGATGAGCCTCGAGCCGCTGCCCTACATCGTCGTCATCATCGACGAGATGGCCGACCTGATGATGGTCGCCGGCAAGGACATCGAAGGCGCCGTGCAGCGTCTGGCGCAGATGGCGCGCGCGGCGGGCATCCACGTGATCATGGCGACCCAGCGG